>NZ_LZKV01000125.1:0-88448 GCF_001672995.1 Mycobacterium sp. 1482292.6
CTACGCGGGAGTCGTCGCGGTCATTGCGGTGCTGGGTGCCTTGCTCGCCATCACCGAGACGATCAACCTGCCCGCCGGTTTCTCGATCGGCTGGGCGATGTGGCCGCTGGTGGCGGCCGTCGTGCTCCAGGCGATCGCCGCCGTCGTCGTGGTCCTGCTGGACTCCGGGGTGATCACCGCCCCGGCGCCGCGGCCCAAATACGACCCGTACGCGCAGTATGGCCAGTACGGGCAATACGGCCAATACGGTCAGCAGCAGCCCTACTACGGTCAGCAGCCGGGCGGCCAGCAGCACGGCGGGCAGGTTGATCGTCTCGGTGATGGCGAGCAAGGCACCCAGCACCGCAATGACCGCGACGACTCCCGCGTAGTTCCTGGCCTTCGGCAGCAGGCCGAGCCCGGCGAGCAGCGCCGCCAGCACGGCAACCACGACCGCGGTGCCGGCGTCACCGGCGCGGCCACCGATGCCCGGGCCGAGGTCGGCGCCGATGGTAAAGGTGGGGCCGAAGTTCAGGAGGTAGGCGGCCAGACCGAGAACCACCACCGCGATGTTCAGGTAGAACGGCAGCTTGCTCGTTCCGTGGTCGTCCTTGGCGAAGGACGGTGTGCCGCCCGCATAGGCGCCGCCGGGTTGCGCCGGTGGATAGCCCGGGCTTCCGGGAGAGTAGGTCATGGCTCCTCCTGTTGCTTCCAGTGCCTTGAACTGCCTAGCGGTCGCCACAGTTGCAGTGCAACGCTGTGCTTCCAGGCGCCTCGCTGCGTTAGCGACGCGGTCGATCACCCACGCTAGCGCACGTGCGGCAGCCCGTGCCGCTGCCACCGGCTTGCTCGGTGACGTCCGCATCGGCGGGCCCGCGACCTGCTCGCGAGACGGTCCGTTTCACGACGGCTTGCCCAGCGGAGGTAGAACACGTTCTAATTCACCCCATGGATTACGGGCTTGTGCTTTTTACCAGCGATCGTGGCATCTCCCCGGCGAAGGCCGCGAAGCTCGCCGACGACCACGGCTTTACGACCTTCTACGTGCCAGAACACACCCACATTCCGGTGAAGCGCGAGGCGGCTCACCCCACCACCGGGGACGAGTCGCTGCCCGACGACCGCTACATGCGGACACTAGACCCCTGGGTGAGCCTGGGCGCGGCGTGCGCGGTCACCTCGCGGGTGCGGCTGTCCACCGCGGTGGCTCTTCCCGTCGAACACGACCCGATCACGTTGGCGAAAAGTATTGCCACCCTTGACCACCTGTCCGGCGGACGGGTCAGCCTGGGCGTCGGGTTCGGCTGGAACACCGACGAACTCGCCGACCACAATGTGCCGCCGGGCCGGCGCCGCACGATGCTGCGCGAGTACCTCGAGGCGATGCGGGCGCTGTGGACCGAAGAAGAAGCCTCCTACGATGGCGAGTTCGTCAAGTTCGGTCCCAGCTGGGCCTGGCCCAAGCCCGTGCAGCCGCACGTCCCGGTGCTGGTCGGCGCGGCGGGCACCGAGAAGAACTTCAAGTGGATCGCCCGCAGCGCCGACGGCTGGATCACCACCCCGCGCGACTTCGACATCGACGAGCCGGTCAAGTTGCTGCAGGACACCTGGGCGGCCGCGGGCCGCGACGGCGCCCCGCAGATCGTGGCGCTGGACTTCAAGCCGGTGCCCGAGAAGCTGGCCAAGTGGGCCGAGCTCGGCGTGACCGAGGTGCTGTTCGGGCTGCCGGACAAATCCGAGGACGAGGTCGCCGCCTACGTCGAGCGCTTGGCCGGCAAGCTCGCCGCCCTGGTGTAGGCCAGGCGTGTCGCCGAGCCCGTGAACGCCGAGACTTAAACCAGTGCGACGCGTGACGGCGTGTCGGGTGCGTGGTTTATGTGTCGCGACGGCGACAGCCGCTAACGCAGCGACGCGCGGTTACCGTTACCGGTCGACCACACCGAGATTTCCGCACCGAGCGGATCGCCGTCGCACATCAACGCGACCAGATCCTCGTCGTCGGTCGTCGCCATGAATCGCGTGTTGTCCGTCTCGAGCCTGCCGACGATGATGCCGGTCCGGACCGGCCAGTCGTAGCGCACGGAGTACGTCTCGATCGTCGCTTCACCGTCGGGCGTTTTGGTGACGTTGACCTTGGGCAGCGCTTCAACCTGCTTGTTCAGCTCCGCACAGTTGTCGGTGCGCCAGTCCACAGGTGTGGTCGAGTAGATGCCGACGGAGTACTTGCTCATGATCCCGCCGTTGGCGCCGACGAGGCCGAACTGCCCTGGCCTGTCCCGCATCTGCGCGACCGTCTCGGCGATAGCGTGCAGGGAGTAGCTGTTGCCGGGGCCGCCGAAGTACGGCAATCCGCCGGTCAGGGTCAGACCGCGCGGGTCGTCGCCGTCGATGCCGAGAGCTTCGCAGATGACGAAGACCGGGAACGGGAAGCAGCTGTACAGATCAAAGGTGGCGATGTCGTCAACGCCAATTCCCGCTAACCGCAACGCTTCTCGGGCCGCGTGGACCGCCGCCGGGCTGGCCCCGAGGTCGACGCGGTCGAGCATCGCCTGCTCGACCATGTCGGAGTGGCCGTGCAGGTAGACCCATTTGTCTTGCGCCACACCGAGGCGGGTCGCGGCTTCCACGGACATCAGCACCGCCGCCGCGCCCTGGTTGACCTGATCTCGGGCGACGAGCAACCGGGGGTATGGGTCACTGATCATCCGGTTGTCGTCGGTGACCGTGATGATCTCCTCGACCGACCGCTCGACCGGCGATGACGAAAACGGGTTCTTGGCAGCCACTTTGGACATTGGGGCGAACAGTTCGGCCATCTCGCGCCGATAGTCGGCCACGCTGCGTCCCAGGCGGGCGCGGCGGGCGTTCTCAAGGAGCCCGTACTGCACCGGCGCCCCGGTCAGACCGTGCTGGATGGTGTATTCGTCGATGTAACTCGAGATCTGGTGACCGCGATCCTCCAGTTGACCCTCGACGTCTTCGGTGAAGTCCGGCTTGTCGTCACGGTTGGCGAAGTAGCGCGCCGTCGACCCCGGCTCCGAGCCCATGATCAGCACCACGTCGGCGTCGCCCGCCACGATGGTGTTGCCCGCCTCCGTGACGAGCTTCTGCGGCCCCTGCCCGCCGACCGGTTCCAGTACCACCCGGGTTGGGTCGCCGCCGAGCCGGTTCATCACCGAGCGCGGGTAGTTGTTCGACTTGCCGAGCGTCGCCGGCATCGGGCCGGAGATCTCGAATTGCCGAAGCCCGAAGACGGTGTCGACGGCCTGTGCAACGCCGTTGGCGCCCGTGTCGGCAAGGGCCGCCTGCGCGGCGGCCGTCGCGAGGTCGACCGCCGACATGCCCCGGTAGTCAGCGTCGTCGATGCGCTCGGTGAACTGGCCGACGCCGACGAGCACCGGGGTGCGGGGATGCACCGGCATTACAGGCCTCCTGACAAGTGTTAATTTGTCAGGCTAACCGAAACCTGAAACGTGTTCCAATTTGGCCGTGAACGGCCCTGCTCACAGGCTCTTCAGGATCTCCCGGGCGAGCGCGGCGGTCTCCGACGGCGTCTTGCCGACCTTGACGCCGGCGGCCTCCAGGGCCTCCTTCTTGGCGGCCGCGGTGCCCGACGAGCCGGACACGATGGCGCCAGCGTGGCCCATCGTCTTGCCCTCCGGCGCGGTGAATCCCGCGACGTAACCGACGACCGGCTTGGACACGTTGGCCTTGATGTAGTCGGCCGCCCGCTCCTCGGCGTCACCGCCGATCTCACCGATCATCACGATGACCTTGGTGTCGGGGTCCTTCTCGAAGGCCTCGATGGCGTCGATGTGGGTGGTCCCGATCACCGGGTCACCGCCGATACCGATCGAGGTGGAGAAGCCGAAATCGCGCAGCTCGTACATCATCTGGTAGGTCAGGGTGCCCGACTTGGACACCAGCCCGACCGGACCGGGGCCGCTGATGTTGGCCGGCGTGATGCCGGCCAGCGCCTCGCCCGGGGTGATGATGCCCGGGCAGTTCGGCCCGATGATGCGGGTCTTCTGCCCCTTGTCGACGTTGTAGGCCCACGCATAGGCGCTGTCCTGCACCGGAATTCCCTCGGTGATGACGACCAGCAGCGGGATCTCGGCGTCGATGGCCTCGATGACAGCGTCCTTGGCGAACTTCGGCGGCACGAACACGACCGAGACGTTGGCGCCGGTTTCCTTGATCGCTTCGGCGACGGTGCCGAACACGGGCAGCTCGACGTCCTTGCCGACCGGGTCCACGTGCGACACGGTCGTGCCCGCCTTGCGGGCGTTCACGCCGCCCACCACCTGGGTGCCGGCCTTGAGCATCAGCGCGGTGTGCTTGGTGCCCTCACCGCCGGTGATGCCCTGGACGATGACCTTGGAGTCCTTGTTCAGGAAGATCGACATAGCTTGGTTCCCTTACTTGTTCGCCAGCTCGGCGGCTTTGTCGGCACCGGCGTCCATGGTCTCGGCCTGGATCACCAGCGGGTGGTTGGCTTGGGCCAGGATCCGGCGGCCTTCGTCGACGTTGTTGCCGTCGAGCCGGACCACGAGCGGCTTGTTGGCCTCGTCGCCGAGCATGTTCAGCGCGGTCACGATGCCGTTGGCGACGGCGTCGCAGGATGTGATGCCGCCGAACACGTTCACGAACACGCTCTTGACCTGCTTGTCGTTCAGGATGACGTCGAGGCCCGCGGCCATCACCTCGGCCGACGCGCCACCGCCGATGTCGAGGAAGTTGGCCGGCTTGACCCCGCCGTGCTTCTCGCCCGCGTAGGCGACGACGTCGAGCGTCGACATGACCAGGCCCGCCCCGTTACCGATGATGCCGACGGAGCCGTCCAACTTGACGTAGTTGAGGTCATGCTCCTTGGCCTTGAGCTCGAGCGGGTCGGTCGCGTCGCGGTCCTCGAACTCGGCGTGGCCCGGCTGACGGAAGTCGGCGTTGGCGTCCAGCGTGACCTTGCCGTCTAGCGCCAGGATCTGGTCCTTGGGGTCGCGCACCAGCGGGTTGACCTCGACCAGGGTGGCGTCCTCGGCGACGAAGACCTCCCACAGCTTGTTGATGGTGACCGCGGCGGCGTCCAGCACCTCGGCGGGCAGGTGGCCCTGCTCGGCGATGGACCGCGCGGTCGCCAGGTCGACGCCCTTGACGGCGTCCACCGGAACCTTGGCCAGCCGCTCCGGCTTGGTGGCGGCCACCTCCTCGATTTCCATGCCGCCCTCGACCGAGCACATGGCCAGGTAGGTGCGGTTGGCGCGGTCGAGCAGGAAGGAGATGTAGTACTCCTCGGCGATGTCGCTGGCCTCGGCGACCAGCAGCTTCTTCACCACGTGGCCCTTGATGTCCAGGCCGAGGATGTTCTTGGCGTGCTCGTAGGCGTCCTCGGGCGTCGCCGCGTACTTGACGCCACCCGCCTTGCCGCGCCCGCCGACCTTCACCTGCGCTTTGACCATCACCGGGCGACCGATCTCGGTGGCGATCTCGCGAGCGCCCTCGGCCGTGTCGGTCACGCGTCCCGGCGTAGTCGGTACGTTGTGCTTGGCGAACAATTCTTTTGCTTGATACTCGAAAAGGTCCATGGACTCTCTGTCTTCGCTCGACTCAACTACTAGGCCTCTTGGTGGGCGGTGCCGCACTCGGCAACTCGCACGGACGAACTGTATCCACCCCTCAAATGCCTTTGACCGCCGCGTCCGCCGATGTGGCACAGCTCACGAGCTATGGGTTGACCGTCCGCGTGATCCAAATCACAATTCCGCCCGGATTCTGCGACGAGGTTGCCAGTTCCGCGCGTTAGCGGATACCTTCCTAGGGTCCAGATAACGTTATGGTCACGATACGAGGACATTTCAGGTTGTCCCAGCACCGTTTTGCCCGGCCTTCTGCCGTAACTGAGGGCGTCGTGAGGGTTGGTCGCGCGGCCGGCGCCCGGTGGGCGGAAGCCCCGCACCGCACCGAAGTCACCGAAATCCTCCCGCTCGACGGCTTCGATTTCGACGACTTCGAATTCAGCGACGACGCCGGCGATCTCGGCGACCTGGACTTCAGCAATGACTCGACGTTCGACAACGAAGCACAGGTGCTGCTGGCGCCCGAACTCGACGACCTGCACGACGCGGACGACCTGCGCCCGGCATGGCTGGCGGCGCCCGTCACCGAGGTGCTGCCGCGGGTGGTCATCGAGCCCCGCACTGAGGGGCGCCTCGATCGCCCACACGTCACCGACGTCGTCGGCGTCGCGCGGCGCGGCGGGCAGCACCGCAAGCAACCGACCAGCGCGGCCCGGGGCCGCCTGCTGATCTCGGCGATGGCCGCCGGCGCCGCCGCCGCGGCCGCGCACACGGCCACCAGCCACGCCGACACCCCTAAGACCGACGCGGTGCTGACCGCGAACGCCTCCGCGCTCACCGGCGGCGCGGGCGGCAGCAACACCGTCCGCGGCCCCCAGGTGATCGCGGCGGAGCCCGCGGCCACCGCCGCGCTGCACAACCAGGAGCTGGCCAAGGGCGTCGCCTTCGCCAACGACCGCGCTCAGCGCGAGGCCCGGTTGTCCCAACCGCTCTACGTGATGCCGACCAAAGGCATCTTCACTTCCAACTTCGGCTACCGCTGGGGAGTGCTGCACGCCGGCATCGACCTGGCCAACTCGATCGGCACCCCGATCTACGCGGTGTCCGACGGCGTCGTCATCGACGCCGGTCCGGCCGGCGGCTACGGCATGCTGGTCAAGCTGCGCCACGCCGACGGCACGGTCACGCTCTACGGTCACATCAACACCGCGTTGGTCAGCGTCGGTGAGCGCGTGATGGCCGGCGACCAGATCGCCACCATGGGCAATCGGGGCAATTCCACCGGCCCGCACCTGCATTTCGAGGTCCTCCAGGGCGGCACCGAGCGGATCGATCCGGTGCCGTGGCTCGCTAAGCGTGGTCTCAGCGTCGGCAACTACGCTGGCTGAGGTGACCGCGCCGAACGAAGAAAATTCCGGTCCGCGTCCGCCCGAGCCCCCACCGGAGCACGACCCGCCCTCCGACTCACGGACACGGATCATCCGCCGCGCGCCGACCGGTCCCATCCCCACCACGCCGGACACCCCCACCACCCACTTCACCCCGCAGCCGCCGCCCTACCGGTCCGGTTCCGGCTCGGCCCGCACGGGTTACGGAGTGCCGGCCATCGAGCCCAGCGATCGGACGGCCGTCGCCGCGTGCGCGGTGAGCATCGTCAGCGGCTGGGCCACGTCGGTGGTGGCCACCGACCTGATCGCCGGCTGGTGGCGAACTGACCGCCTGTTCTGCATCGCGGTCGCCTTCCTGGCCCTGGTCTTCGCCGGCACCACGGTCTCCGGCGTGATCTTGCTGCTGCAGCGCCGATCGATCAGCCGCTACCTGCTGATGGCCGGAGCGCTGGTCGCCGTCCTCACCTACATCGGCGTGTTCATCGCCGGGGCGCGGGTCGCCTGGGTTGTGCATCTGCTGCCCGCATTGCCGATCGCCACGGTCGTGCTCGTGCTGCTGCCGCAAACCAAACGCTGGCTGGACGCCTGACCTTTGCCGAACGTGCACTCCCGGTGAGGATTTCGCCGATTTCTCGCGCTGAGTGCACCCTCGACGCGGAAGCTCGTGATCGCGGCTAGAGCTTGCTGATCGGGGCGTGGTTGTGCATCAGCTTCACCCGTCCCGAGCTGCCGAAGTCGATCAGCGACATGGCCGATTCGCCGACGCCGGACACTTCCTCGACCCGGCCCAGTCCGTACTTGTCGTGCGTCACCCGGTCCCCGGGTTCGAGCACCAGCAGCGGTGGCTTGCCCATCCCCGAACGGGTCGGGGCCGCCCGCGGGGTGCCGAACCGGCCGGCGCCGCTCACCGGCGCGCTGAACGACGGGGTGGGTGCCGTGCGCCGCCATTCGATGAGCTCTTGCGGAATCTCTTGCAGGAAGCGCGATTCGGGATTGAGCATGGGCTGCCCCCAGGACGACCGGACGATCGCCCTGCTGACATAGAGGCGTTGGCGGGCCCGGGTGATCCCGACGTAGGCCAGCCGTCGCTCCTCGGAGAGCTCGACCGGATCGTCCAAAGACCGCATGTGGGGGAACATTCCGTCCTCCCAGCCGGTGACGAACACCACCGGAAATTCGAGGCCCTTGGCCGTGTGCAGCGTCATCAGGGTGACCATGCCGGCGCCGTCCTCGGGGATCTCGTCGCTGTCGGAGACCAGCGAGACCCGTTCCAGGAATTCCGCCAGCACGCCGGTGTCCGGCACGTCCTCGTCTTCGGGTGTCTGCAAGGACTCGCCCAGCGCCGCGGCGTTGGCGCGGTCGGTGCTGAATTCGTGTGCCACGCTGACGAGTTCGTTGAGGTTGTCCAGGCGCGCCAGCTCCTGGGGATCGGTGGACGATTCCAGCTCCCGGCGATATCCGGTGCGTTCGAGCACCGACTCGACCAGGTCGCCGAGGTCGTCGTCCAAGCGGCCGCGCAGCTCGTCCAGCAGCTCGACGAAACCGGCGATCGCCTTCTCCGCGCGCGAATTCAGCATCGGCACTTTGCCTTCGGCCGCGGCCACCAGCGCGTCGGCGAAACTGGCGCCGGTGTTCTCGGCATACACCGCCACGCACGCCTCGGCGCGATCGCCGATGCCCCGGCGCGGGGTGTTGAGGATGCGCCGCATGCTGACCGCGTCCCCGGGGTTGTCCAGCACCCGCAGGTAGGCGACGATGTCACGGATCTCCTTGCGCTCGTAAAAGCGCACTCCCCCAACGACTTTGTAGGGGATTCCGGCGCGGATGAACACCTCTTCGAACGACCGCGACGAGTTGTTGGTGCGGTAGAAGATGGCGACATCGTTGTAGGTGATCTCGCCCTTTTCGGCGAGCGCGTCGATCTCCTCGGCGACGAATCGGGCCTCGTCGTGCTCGTTGTCGGCGACATAGCCGACGATCAGCTCGCCGGCGCCTTCGGCGGTCCACAGCCGCTTGTCCCGGCGTCCGGAGTTGCGGGCGATCACCGAGTTCGCGGCGGACAGGATGTTTTGCGTCGAGCGGTAATTCTGTTCCAGCAGAATGGTTGTCGCGTCCGGGTAGTCGCGTTCGAAGTCCTCGATGTTGCGGATGGTGGCGCCGCGGAACGCATAGATCGACTGGTCGGCGTCCCCGACCACACACAGTTCCGCCGGTGGAACCTCGTCGGATACCTCGTCACTGCCGGGTTGATTCGGCGGTCCCAGCTTCACCTCGCCTCCGCCGGCCCCCGGGCCAGCTCCGGCGCGCCTCGCTGAACCGCCGCGACCCGCCAATTCGCGCACCAGCACGTACTGCGCGTGGTTGGTGTCCTGGTACTCGTCGACCAGGACGTGGCGGAACCGCCGCCGGTAGTGCTGGGCAATCTGCGGGAAGGCGCGCAGCACCGCCACGGTCTCGCCGATCAGGTCGTCGAAGTCCAGGGCGTTGGCCGCGCGCAACCGCCGCTGGTACTCGCCGTAAACGCTGGCCACCGTGCGGGACAACTCGTCGGAGTCGTCGGTCAGGTTGGCTACCGCCCCGGCGGGGTCGATCAGCTCGTTCTTGAGGTTCGAGATGGCGTTGGCCAGCAGTCGCGGCGAGTAGCGCTTGATGTCGAGCCCCATGTCGCGGGCGATCATCTGCAGCAGCCGCCGCGAGTCGTCGGCGTCGTAGATGGAGAAGTTGGAGTTCAGGCCCTCGATCAACGACGCCTGGTTGCGCAGGATGCGCACGCAGGTCGAGTGGAAGGTGGACACCCACATGGCCCGGGCCCGGTTGCCCACCAGCCGGACCACCCGTTCGCGCATCTCGGCGGCGGCCTTGTTGGTGAAGGTGATGGCCAGCACCTGCCCGACCCCGACCCCGCGTTCGGCGATCAGGTAGGCGATGCGGCGGGTCAACACCGCGGTCTTTCCCGAACCCGCGCCCGCGACGATCAGCAGGGGCGAACCCTCATGCACCACCGCTTGGCGCTGTTGCGGATTGAGACCCTCGAGCAGTTGATCTGCTTCGGAGGCCGGCTTGGCATCTGTTACGTGCACACTCATGTCAGTCCAAACTTACCGCCGCCCACTGACGCATCAGCGCCCCGGGATCAGACCAGGCTAGTGGCCGGACCGGCCGGTGCGGCGTCACGGACGCTACCCGAAATCCGGCGTGTCGGAATGGCGTTTCCGAACCTGGTTCCATCCGGCCGGCTAATTGCACCGGAGTCCAAAAAGCGCAGCTTAAACGCGATTTTTTGCGTGTTCACGGTTTTTAGTGGCACACTCGATTCGTGCTCAACGTGCAATGTCGGCGACGCTCCTCGGCGCAGGAGTGGCGCCGCCGATTTCCCTACGGGTACCAGTTCGCGGTGCCCGTGGTCTAACTGCTTCCGCAGAGCCCCGTGGTCCGCTTCGGCACTCGGGGCTCGTCTTTTGTGAGGCCCGATACTGCATGAGACCAGAACCCCCACATCACGACGAAGACGCGGAGTCAGCAGAGATGAACATCGAGACGGTGGCGACCGAAGTGCCCACCGACATAGACGAGTTGCGTCACGAGATCGACCGGCTCGACGCCGCGATTCTGGCCGCGGTGCAGCGGCGCACCGAGGTGTCTCAGGCAATCGGCAAGGCCCGGATGGCCTCGGGCGGCACGCGGCTGGTCCATAGCCGCGAGATGAAGGTGATCGAGCGCTACAGCGAACTCGGCCCCGAAGGCAAGGACCTGGCGATTCTGCTGCTGCGCCTGGGCAGGGGCCGGCTCGGTCACTGACCGGGTCGCATCGGCGCGGCGTTACACCTGGCTCCGCCACGTCACAACCCATAGGGTCGAAGCATGACCCGCGTCGGCGACGATGCAGAGCGAAGCGATGAAGAGGAGCGACGCCAATGACATCCGTGCACACCCTCCCCGACATCACCGCCACCCCGGCGTGGGACGCCCTGCGCAGGCATCATGAACAGATCGGCCAGACCCATCTGCGTCAGTTCTTCGACGACGATCCCGATCGCGGCCGCGAGCTGACCGTCTCCGTCGGTGACCTCTACATCGATTACAGCAAGCACCGCATCACGCGAGAAACGCTGCGGCTCTTGGTCGATCTGGCGCGCACGGCCAATCTCGAAGAACGGCGCGACCAGATGTTCGCCGGGGTGCACATCAACACCTCCGAGGATCGCGCGGTCCTGCACACCGCGCTGCGGCTGCCCCGGGATGCCGAGCTGACCGTCGACGGCCAGAACGTGGTCGCGGAGGTGCACTCGGTGCTCGACGCCATGGGCGATTTCACCGACCGGTTGCGCAGCGGTGAATGGACGGGGGCTACCGGCAAACGGATCAGCACGGTCGTCAACATCGGCATCGGCGGATCGGACCTCGGCCCGGTGATGGTCTATCAGGCGCTGCGCCACTACGCGGATGCGGGGATCTCGGCGCGTTTCGTATCCAATGTCGACCCTGCCGACCTGATCGCCACTCTGGCCGACTTGGACCCCGCCACAACGCTTTTCATCGTAGCGTCGAAAACGTTCTCGACGCTGGAAACCCTGACCAATGCCACGGCCGCACGCCGCTGGATCACTGACGCCCTCGGGGACGCGGCGGTGGCCCAGCACTTCGTCGCCGTCTCCACCAACAAACGCCTCGTCGACGACTTCGGCATCAACACCGACAACATGTTCGGGTTCTGGGATTGGGTCGGGGGCCGCTACTCGGTGGATTCGGCGATCGGCCTGTCGGTGATGGCCGTCATCGGCCGAGAAGCCTTCGGGGACTTCCTATCCGGGTTCCACATCGTCGACCGGCATTTCAAGACCGCGCCGCTGGAATCCAACGCGCCTGTGCTGCTTGGGCTTATCGGCCTGTGGTACTCCAGTTTCATGGGCGCGCAGTCGCGCGCCGTGCTGCCGTACTCCAATGACCTGGCGCGCTTCGCGGCATACCTGCAACAGCTGACCATGGAATCCAACGGCAAATCGACCCGCGCGGACGGCAGCCCGGTCACCACCGACACCGGTGAAATCTTTTGGGGCGAACCGGGAACCAACGGGCAGCACGCGTTCTACCAGCTGTTGCATCAGGGCACCCGGCTGGTGCCCGCCGACTTCATCGGGTTCAGCCAACCCCTCGATGACCTGCCCACCGCCGAAGGCGACGGCAGCATGCACGACCTGTTGATGAGCAACTTCTTCGCCCAGACCCAGGTGCTGGCGTTCGGCAAGACCGCCGAGGAGATCGCCGCCGAGGGCACCCCCGCCGACATCGTGCCGCACAAGGTGATGCCCGGTAACCGGCCCTCGACCTCGATCCTGGCCAACCGGCTCACCCCGTCGGTGATGGGCCAGCTGATCGCGCTGTATGAGCACCAGGTCTTCACCGAGGGCGTGATCTGGGGGATCGACTCGTTCGACCAGTGGGGCGTGGAGCTGGGTAAAACCCAGGCCAAGGCCCTGCTTCCGGTGATCACCGCGGACGGCTCGCCGGCGCCGCAGTCGGACAGCTCCACCGATGCCCTGGTGCGCCGCTACCGCAGCGAGCGCGGGCGGACCAGCTGAATCAGGCGAACATCTTGGTCAGCTGCGGCGGCAGCACCCGCATCAGTTGCACCAGCGGCGCCCACGGCCACCGCGGCACCACGGCCCGGCCAGGCTCGCGCTCGATGGCATTGACCAGCGCCTTGACACCAGTCTCGTTGTCCACCATCAGCATCGTGCTCCCCGACTTGGCGGTCATCTCCGATTCGATGTAACCGGGCTCGATCACGGTGACCCTGATCGGACCTTTCGAATACTCGGCGCGCAGCGACTCACCCAATGACGTCAGCCCCGCCTTGCTGGCGCAGTAAGCGGCCTTGACGCCCGGGACGCCGGTGTTGCCGAGCACCGACGAAATGAGCACCAGGTGCCCCGATCCGTTCTTGTTGAACATCTCCAGTGCGGCCTCGATCTGCACCAGCGCTGAGACCAGGTTGGTCTCGATGGTGGCCTTGTTCGCCCACAGTTTGCCGGACCCCAGCTTTGCGCCCTTGCCGATGCCGGCGTTGACGACGATGCGGTCGATGCCCCCGAGTTCGTCGCTGAGTTCGGCGAACACCTTGGGGACGGCCTCGTGGTCGTTGACGTCGAGCGCGGCGACGGCGATGTTGATGCCCGGATGCTTTTGCGACAGCTCGGCTTTGAGCTCATCGAGCCGGTCGGTGCGCCGCGCGCACAGGGCGAGGTCGCGGCCCTTGGCGGCGAACGCACGCGCCATGCCGGCGCCCAGGCCGGAGCTGGCACCGGTGATGAGGATCTTCTGGCGAGTCATCGGGGCAGCATATCGACAGGTGTCAAGTCCCGGCCCGGCGACTACTTCAGCAAACGCGACATCCGCCGGTCGGCCAGGATCTTCCCGCCGGTCTGACACGTCGGGCAGTACTGAAAAGACTTGTCCGCGAACGAGACTTCGCGCACGGTGTCCCCGCACACCGGACAGGGCAGCCCGGTGCGGGCGTGCACCCGCAAGCCGGAGCGCTTCTCGCCCTTGAGCGTGGCCGCGCCCTGCCCGACGGATCGGGTCACCGCATCGGTGAGCACCGAAACCATCGCGTCGTGCAGGGTGGCGAGTTGCTGATCGGACAGCTTGCCGGCCGTGGCGAAGGGCGAGATCCGCGCGACGTGCAGGATCTCGTCGCTGTACGCGTTGCCGATCCCGGCGATCACCTTCTGGTCGGTGATGACGGTCTTGATCCGGCCGGTGTTGCCGGCCAATAGATCGGCCAGCGCGTCGGCGTCCAGATCCAACGCGTCCGGGCCCAGCGCGCCGATGCCGGGGACCTGAGCCGGGTCGTCGACCAGCCACACCGCCAGCCGCTTTTGGGTGCCGGCCTCGGTGAGGTCGAAACCGGGCGCCTCGCCGGGCGTGCCCAGGTGCACCCGCAGCGCGATCGGGCCCTTGCCGGGCCGCAGCGGCGCGGCGCCCAGCTTGTCCGACCAACGCAGCCAGCCGGCACGCGACAGATGCGCGATCAAGAAGAGGTTGTCGGTGCGCAGCCCGAGGTACTTGCCCCACCGCTCGGCCCCGGCGACGGTCTGGCCGTGCAGCGCGCTGATCGGCGGGTCGAAGGTCTTGAGCACGGACAGGGCGGCGATGTCGACCCGGCCGATCGGCAGGCCGACGGCGTGGCGCCGCAGGTGGTCGACCAGCGCTTCGATCTCGGGTAGTTCGGGCACGGTTTCAGTGTGCCGGTCGCAGCAAATAGGTGTCCATGATCCAGCCGTGCCGGGCGCGGGCTTCGGCTCGCAGCGAAACGATGCGCGGCCCCACCTCGCCCACCGTGCCCGCGATGAGCAGTTCATCGTCGGTGCCGAGGTAGGCGCCCCACCAGATCTGCGTGTCGGGCGGGCAGACCTGAAACGAGCAGTCGCCGTCGAGCATCACCACGGCCGATGCCGAAGACGGCCCGTAGGTGCGCAGTTGCCTGCCCGTGGTGATCAGCACGGGTTCGCCTACCTCGTTGAGCGGGATGCGGTGGCGTGCCGTCAGCGCCTGCACGGCGGTGATCCCCGGAATGACGTCGAACGTGAAGTCGACGCGCGCGGCCACCGCGTCGAGGATGCGCAGGGTGCTGTCGTAGAGCGACGGATCGCCCCAGGCCAAAAACCCGCCGACGCCGTGCGGACCGAGTTCGGCGGCGATCGCATCGGCCCAGATCTGCGCGCGGGCGGCGTGCCACTGAGCAACCGCGCCCCGGTAGTCGGCATCGTCTGCCCGCTTGGGGTCGGCCAGCTCGACGAACCGGTAGCCCGGCTCGCGGATGAACCGGTCGCAGACCTCGCGTCGCAGCGCCACCAGGTCGCTCTTCTGTTCGCCCTTGTCCATCGCGAAGAAGACCTGTGTGGCGTTGAGCGCCTTGATCGCCTGCACGGTCACGTAATCGGGGTCGCCGGCCCCGATGCCGATGACATGAATGTGCCGGCCCAACGCGTCGCCTCCTGATGCTCGTTGCCCGTCAGATTGCCGAATCGCAACCTTCAACATCTAGCCGGGACCCCAAGTACCCAGTACCATGGGTACCGTCTGAAGCACCCAATGGAGGGAGCGGCGTATGACGTCAGCGGTGAAGCCCCCAGGGCCGAGTCGTGAAGACTTCTCGGACCGGTTGCTGAAGGGCTCGGTCAAGAAGTCCTACGAACCCGTCGTCGACATCGATTGGGACGCACCGCTGGATCCGGACAAGTTCTATCTGCCGCCCCGGCTGGTGTCGCTCTACGGCACCCCCATGTGGGACGAGATGTCCCGCGAACAACAAATCGAGCTGTCCCGCCAGGAATTGGTCAACACGCTCTCGGCCGGGATCTGGTTCGAGAACATGCTCAACCAGGCGCTGCTGCGCACCATCCTGCATGAAGACCCGACCAGCAGGTCGACGCACTACAAGCTGACCGAACTGGGCGACGAGACCCGCCACATGGTGATGTTCGGCAAGGCCATCGAACGCATCGGGGCAAAGCCGGTGCGCCCCAAGCTGTTTCACCGAATGATCATCAATGCGCTGCCGTTGGCGTTTCAGCGCGGCTCGATGCTCTGGGTGGCCGCCCTGATCGGTGAGGAGATCTTCGACTCGCTGCAGCGGCAGATGATGGACGACCCGGAACTGCAGCCAATCATCCAGCGCCTCATGCGGATTCACGTCACCGAAGAGGCACGCCACATCCAGTTCGCGCGCGACGGCGCCCGTAAGCGCGTCGTCGAGATGCCCCGGTTCAACCGTTGGTTCATGGCCAACATCAATGGGTTGGGCGGATACTTCTTCAACTACCTGTTCAGCAATCCGGTCCCGTACGCACGGGCGGGCCTAGACCCCAAGCGGGCCCGAAAGGTCGCGCGCACCAGCCCACATCGCCGCGACACCCAGGTGGCCGGCTTCGCTCCGCTGGCGGCGTTTCTGACCGAGGTGGGCCTGCTGGGGCCGATCGCGCGCCGCGGTTGGAAGCGCAGCAGGTTTCTGTGACGGCTGAGCATCCGCTGGTCGTCATCGGTCCGGACGCCGGCGTCCGCTCCGTTTTGCAGTCCGCCGGCGTGACCGACGTCGCGACGCTGGACGTCCCGGTCCCGCGTTGCGTGTTCGACGAGGGCACCGACACCTGGACGCTACACACCGACGGCGGCCGCGTCGTCCGGGCGCACGTCGTCGTCGACGCACACCGCCGGCCCGGCACCCCGTGGATACCGAAGTTTCCTGGAGACAAGACCTTTCGCGGTGCGACATTTCACGCCGCGGCATGGGACCGCGGATTCGATCCGTCCGGCAAGCACATCGCGGCGATCGGCACCGACGCCGCGGCGGCCCATCACCTCGAGCGACTGACTCGGGCGGCAGCTTCTGTCACCGTGTTCGCCCACGCACCACGTCGGGTGGTGGCCGACATCCCGGCATGGTCCACCCGCGCCAAACGCTGGCTGCGCAGCCGCGCCCGGCCCGCCGCCACGCGGCCGCTGCTGACGATCGCCGCGTCGGCGATCGAGGCGGTCACCGCAGCGGGCGTGCGCACCGCCGACGGCGTCGAGCACCGCGTCGACGCCATCGTCTATGGCACCGGCTTCTTCATCCCCGAGGACGCCGCCGACGACGGCTTGATCGGCGCGGGCGGCCTCACCCTGCGGCGGGCCTGGCACGACGGGATGGAGCCGTTCTGTGGGGTGGCGGTCCGCGGATTCCCGAACTACTTCGTCATCACCGGACCCGATCGGGACGCCCAGGCGCGCTACGTCGCCGAGTGCCTGAAAGTCATGGCGCGCACCGCCAGCGCCCGCATCGAGGTGCGGGCCAGCAGCCAGCGGGTGTTCAACGAGCGGGCCCAGTTGCGACCGGCCGAGCCGCCCCCGGTGGCATCCGCCTTCGAACTGTCGGCCACCGCGCCCGCCGGCGACAACACCTACAGCGGAGCCGCCACCCTGGAAATCGGTGGCGCCCGCCATCCGGTACAGGTCCGGCTGACCGGCCATCTGGACCCGCTCGACGGCCGCTATCACTGGCAGGGAACCGTCTTCGATTCGGCGGCCGGACCGTTGTCGGACGACCTCTTCAAGCAAGTGCGGACCGGCACACTGACCATCGGTCGGCGCAGCGCGCCGGCACGCATCGTCGAACAGACACCGTGGGGAACGCACTCGGTCGCCGGGGTGGGCGCTCCGCCCTACGCACTGAGCAACCGCTGAGCCCCGCTCGGGGGCCGCCGCGGCCGCCGAAACCGGTGCCTTTGCGCTGGTTAATGCACGTTTGTTGAACGTACCCAAAAGTTTGGCGGCGCTCAGCGCGTGGTAACCCCGGGGAAGCGCGTGCTGGGCGACGGACTCCACAGCACGCTGGGGCGATGAAAGTCGAACGCCCCAGCGGGTGGGGAGGGGAACACATGATGCCTTCACTGCGGGTTTGCGGCACAGATTCGGGCGAATCCCGATCGCCTGTGGTTTCTGCCTGCGTAGTCGCCGACGAGTTGCGAAGTAGACTTTTGCCCCTGAGAGCGGATACTCAAGCAGTCGGCCCGGCAGAATGCGAGGAGCGGTAAATGGAACCGGACGCCAGGACCGAGCTGGGATGAGCCCCGTGGCCGTTGCGATGCGAACGGATGACTCGGTCGCCGTTCTGACCGTCGACGGTGAGCTGGATGCCGCCAACGCCACCACTGTGCTCGAGCGAATTCTCAAGGCCACGTTGGACGACGCCGCCGCCGTGATCGTCAACGTCTCCGGCCTCAAGGCGCACACCGAATCAGCATGGTCGACCTTCATGGGCGCCTACTGGCAGGTTGGCAGCGCTCCCCACGTTCCGATCGTGTTGGTCTGCACCGACCGGGCGACCCGCGAGGCGATCAGCAATAGCGGGATCACCCACTTCATGCCGGTCTATCCGAGCGAAAAGGCGGCAATGAAGGCGCTCGGCCAGAACAGCCGCCGCCCGGTGCGGCGCGCCGATGTCCAGCTGCCCGCCGACCTGACCAGCCTGCGCGAGTCACGGCGCATGGTCCGCGAGTGGCTCACCACGTGGTCGCAATCGAAACTCATTCCGGTGGCCCTGGTGGTGGTCAACGTTTTCGTGGAGAACGTGCTCGAGCACACCGCGAGCGTTCCGGCGGTGCGCATCGAAGCGCAGGGCACCACCGCGACCATCGCGGTGTCCGACGCCAGCGACGCGCCCGCGGTGCGGCTGCCGTCGCCGCCGAAGGGCATCGACGTGTCCGGGCTGGCGATCGTCGAAGCGTTGTCGCGCGCGTGGGGCAGCACGCCCACCCCGTCCGGCAAGACGGTGTGGGCGGTCATCGGCCCCGAGAACCAGCTGTAATCCGAAACCGTCCCTCGACGGCGCCCCCGTTCCCGTCGCGCCCAGCTGCCGGTTGTGCTGAAACTAGAACACGTTCTAATGTCGAGGGACGACCCCTCCAGGAAGGCAGATGACGTGCGGTTTACCTATGCAGAGGCGATGACTGACTTTAGGTACTACATCCCGCTGGCCAAGGCAGCCGAGGCGGCTGGCTACGACGCCATGACGATCGCCGACAGCATCGCCTATCCCTTCGAATCCGACTCGAAGTACCCCTACACCCCGGACGGCAACCGCGAGTTCCTGGACGGCAAGGAGTTCATCGAAACCTTCGTGCTGACATCGGCATTGGGCGCGGTGACCACCAAGCTGCGGTTCAACTTCTTCGTCCTCAAGCTGCCCATCCGCCCACCGGCGTTGGTGGCCAAGCAGATTGGCTCGCTGGCCGCGATGACCGACAACCGAGTGGGTTTCGGCGTCGGCACCAGCCCATGGCCCGAGGACTACGAGCTGCTGGGTGTCCCGTTCGCCAGGCGCGGCAAGCGGATGGACGAATGCATCGAGATCATCCAGGGCCTCACCACCGGTGAGTATTTCGAGTTCCACGGCGAGTTCTACGACATCCCCAAGACCAAGATGACGCCCGCCCCGACCAAGCCCGTGCCGATCCTGATCGGCGGGCACGCCGACGCGGCCCTGCGGCGCGCCGCGCGCCTGGACGGCTGGATGCACGGCGGCGGTGACCCCGAGGAGCTCGATCACCTGTTGGCCAAGCTCAAGAAGTTCCGCGAAGAGGCCGGCAAGACGGGGCCGTTCGAGATCCACGTCATCTCGGCCGACGCCTACACCGCGGACGGCATCAAGCGGCTCGAGGACAAGGGCGTCACCGACGTCATCGTCGGCTTCCGCATCCCCTACATCAAGGGCAAGGACACCGAGCCGCTGGACAGCAAGATCCGCAACCTGGAGATGTTCGCCGAGAACGTGATCGCGAAACTGTAAAATTCACAACGAATCCCATTTCGGGGCGCGCTTCTCTCGGTGCGCCAAGGCGGCTTCGACCGGGTTGTTGGTGAAGCCGCTGAGGATCTGGGTGCGGTTCTCGATCTCGATGGCATGGCGCAGGCTGGGCGCATCGAGCGCGGCGTTGAGCCCAATCTTGGTCTGCCACACGCCATAAGCGTTGTTCTCGGCGATCGAACGGGCCAGCTTGAGCGCGGCGGGCAGCAGCTCGTCGGGGGCGACGACCTCGTGCACCAGCTTGATGCGATAGGCCTCGGCCGCATCGATGATGCGGCCGGTGAGCATGAGTTCGCGGGCCACGCCGGCGCCGACGATCTTCGGTAGCAGGTAGCTGGTGCCCATGTCCATCGACGAGAAGCCCGCCTTGATGAACACCGAACCGAACCGGGCCTGCTCGGAGGCGACCCGGACGTCGCAGACCAACGAGAACGCCAGGCCGCCACCGACGGCGACACCGTTCACCGCTCCGATCACCGGAATGTCCATCTCGTAGATCCGGGTGTACAGGTTGGCCAACCGAACCTGCGCGTCGTAGTTCACCTTGAACGCCGGGGTGGTCGGCTTGTTCTGCGTCCACGGCTGGCCGGTGCCGCTCAGGTCGGCGCCGGCGCAAAAGCCGCGCCCGGCACCGGTCAGGATCGCCACCCGGAACTCGCCCTCGTCGAGAACGTCGAGCGCCTTGTCCACGCCGTCGATCAACGACCCGTCGATGGCGTTGAGGCGCTCGGGCCGGTTCAGGGTGATGCAGGCGATGTTGTCTTCGAGAGCTTCCAGTGTCACTGCGGGCATAGGGGAACCGTAGGCGACGTGCCTGTTCACCGATGAGGCATACCGTGGTTTTGCCACCACACCGAAGGAGAAGCCATGGCACGAACCGAAGGCGACAGCTGGGACCTGGCCAGCAGCGTGGGCGCCACCGCCACCATGGTGGCCGCCGCCCGCGCGGCCGCCACCAAACGTCCTCAACCGGTCATCACCGATGAGTTCGCCGAGCCGCTGGTGCGTGCCGTCGGGCTGGACGTCTTCACCAAGCTGGCCAGCGGCGAACTCGATTCGGCCGACATCGAAGAGGGCGTCGCCTTCTCGCGAATGGTGGACACCTTCGCGGCTCGGGGCCGGTTCTACGACGACTACTTCGCCGCCGCCGGGCAGGCCGGGCTGCGTCAGGTGGTGATCGTGGCGTCCGGGCTGGATTCGCGGGCCTACCGGCTGCGGTGGCCGGCCGGGACGACGGTGTACGAGATCGATCAGCCGGAGGTGATCGCGTTCAAGACGGCGACGCTGGCCGAGATCGGCGCGGCCCCCACCGCCGAACTCCGCACCGTGGGCATCGATTTGCGCGAGGACTGGCCGGCGGCTTTGCAGGAGGCCGGCTTTGACCCGGATCAGCCGACGGCGTGGCTGGCCGAGGGAGTGCTGATCGGATTCCTTCCGCCCGAAGCCGAAGTGCGGTTGCTGAACGCCATCATTCCGTTGTCCAGCGAGGGCAGCCGGTTCGCCGCCGATTTCGGGACCGTCGCCCCGCCGACGCCGGAGGGCCAGGAGCAGGCGCAGCGCATGACCGAGGGGTGGCGGAGGCAGGGGCTCGAGCTGGACATCGCCGGCCTGGCCTACCCCGGCGAGCACACCGACGTCGCCGCACACCTGGCCGCAAACGGGTGGGATACCACCACGTTTCGGCTCACCGACCTGTTCGCCGCCGCGGGTCTGCCGGAACTGGGACCCGCCGGGCAGCAGGTGCCCGCCACCACGATCAGCTTCGTCAGGGCCGTGCGGCGCTAGCCGGCGCGGTGCATCACGCCGACCGCTTCGCCAGCCATTCGGCCTGCATCACCAGCAGGGCCATGATCTCCAAATGCGGTGTCTGCGCGTCGAGTTCGCGGTATCGCTGGTAGACGTTGACGACGACGCGCTCAGCGTCCAACCAGGTCGCGTACTCGCCGAGGTCGATGGTGTCGGCGGCCTCGGCCCACGACAGGCCCCGGCGGTATGCGGCCTCGGCCTGTTCGGCGACGTGCACGAGATAGCCACGCACCGCACGGATTCCATCCGGGTCTGTGACCGGGCCGTGGCCGGGCACCACCGTGGCAGCGTCCAGCGCGACCATCGCGTCGCACGCCGCGACCCAGTTGGCGATCGGGCCCGCCCACACGATGGGCGTGCAGCCGATGAACAACAGGTCGCCGCCGAACAGCACGCCGGCGTCGGGCACATGCACCACCGAGTCGGCGGCGGTGTGCGCGGGACCCAGGTTCAGCACGTCGATCCGGCGTCCACCCACCTCGATCGACAGGCTTCGTTCGAAGGTCTGGTCGGCGTTGCGCAGCGTGATGTTGCTGAAGTCGAAGTGCCCGAAGCGTTCCCGTGTGTACGGCGTTGCCACCGGCCCGAGGTTGGCGGTCTGCGCCATGGCCAGCATCTCGGGGGCCATGCCGTGCTCGATCTCCTCGGCGGTGCCGCGGGCGGCGATGATGCGCACCGACGCGTCGAGCAGCTGATTGCCGTGGGTGTGGTCGCCGTTGGAGTGGGTGATCACCGCGTCGGTGATCGGCGCCGGCCCGGTGATGGGCCGCATGGCGGCGAGCATCTCGCGGGTCAGCGCCAGGTCGAACAGGGTGTCCACCAACAGCGACGCACCGTCGCCGGCGATCAGCCCGGCGTTGCTCCACCCGTAACCGCCGTCGGGCAGCGTCCATGCCCACACCCGGTCGCCGACCTGATGCAGCCCGCGGGTGTAGGGCACCTTCGCCGGCGCGCGGTTGACCCGGGCCGGGGCAGGTGCGGCGTCGGGGTCGGGCCGGGGGGCCAGATGGTGCGGCGCGCCGCTGGCGCGGACAGTTTGTCGAGTCTCCCCCAAGCCCTGGACCCGAAGCGTGACGACGTCGCCGTCGTGCAGCCAGCCCGGAAATGCTTCCAGCGCAGCGGGATTGAGGTGCTCGACCAGCGTGCAGGTGGGCACCGTCCCGGAGCCGATGACGTCACCGGAATTCAGCGTGACGCCCCGCGAGGCGTAGGAGATGACCTCGCCGAAGGTCCAGTCCATCTGGGCCGTCGATCCGGTACCGATGACCGCGTCGTTGACCAGGGCGGTGACGCGCAGGTCGAGCTTGCCGGGAGACGCGGAGTCGCGATACGGCTCGAGCTCGTCGGGGGTGACCAGGTAGGGGCCCAACGTCACCCCGCTGTCCTTGCCCTTGCCCTGACCGATCCCCAGCTGGCTTTCCATCTGCTGCAGATCGCGCGCGGACCAGTCGTTGAAGATGGTGTAGCCGATGATGGCCTGTTCGGCCTGCTCGACGGTGAGATCCTTTCCGCCGGTCCCGATCACCGCGGCAATCTCCAATTCGAAGTCCTGCCAAGCGCTTCCGGGTGCCGTCGGGGCGTCGTCGTACGGGCCCAATACCGTTGTCGGGCAGGCGAAGTAGAACGCGGGAATGCGGTACCAGGTGTCGGCGAGCACCCGCCCGGCACCCAGTGCGGCTTGGCAGTTGCGCATGTGGTCCAAAAAACACAGGGAATCGCGGATCGACGGCGGGCGCGGAATCGGTGCCAGCAGTCGCGCGTCGGCGAGCGGGACGGTCGCCGACGGGGTGCGCTGCGCTTCGTCCCCCGCCCGCCGCAATCCGTCCGAGCCGCGCGCGATCAGCTCGAGCAGCGTCACCCCCGGCGGCAGCGCGTAGATGGTGTCACCGGACAGGACCCCGACGCGCTCGCCGTCATCGCCTTGGTAGGTAACCCATTTCACTCGCGTACCACCTCACTTGCTTCCTTGTCCGGGCGCAGCCCCCGCCAACTCGATTGGCGCAACCGGTTATCCGGGGTCCACTCGCTATAGCGCACTTCGCCCACCAGGACCGGCTCCACGTAGGTCACGCCCCGGGCTTCGCTGCGGGGCAGCGGTGGGTGGAACGGGGATTCATCGGTGTGCAGCGGAGCCAGCGTCTTCTTCAGGTTGGCCAGGTCGCGTTCGGTGAACCCGGTGCCGACGCGCCCCGCGAAGTGCAGGCCGTCGGCGGTGGGGATGCCCATCAGCAGTGAGCCGATGCCGCTGCTGCGTCCGCCCTCCCCGGCCTTCCAGCCGCCGATCACGACTTCCTGGGTGTTCCAGTGCTTGTCCTTGATCCACGACGACGAGCGCCGCCCGGGCTGATAGGTGGCGTCACGCCGCTTGGCGATCACGCCCTCCCAGCCGCGCTCGCCCGAATGCTCCAGCGCCTGCGCGCCGTCTCCGGGCAGCAGTTCGGGAACGATGAGAGCGCTGCCCGCGGCCAGCATTTCCAGCACCTTGCGCCGGTCCGAGTAGCGGGCCCGCAGCAGCGAGCGGCCGTCGAGGTAGAGCACGTCGAACGCCCAGAATTCGACGCGGGAGCCGCGGCCGCGGTTCTGCATCTCGTGGAAGTTGGGCACACCCGAGC
Organism: Mycobacterium sp. 1482292.6; assembly: GCF_001672995.1. Classification (NCBI taxonomy): domain Bacteria; kingdom Bacillati; phylum Actinomycetota; class Actinomycetes; order Mycobacteriales; family Mycobacteriaceae; genus Mycobacterium; species Mycobacterium sp. 1482292.6. Next base: position 23,705 of record NZ_LZKV01000125.1, read on the forward strand.
CGTCCAACACCACCGCTTCGCCATCGAGGACCACATGGTGCGCGGCGAGATCGGTTGCCAGCGACTGTAATTCGGGATATTCCCGGGTGACCTCGCGGCCGCGGCGCGACCGTACCCGCAGCGCGCCGTGGTCGGCCTCGATCAACAGCCGGTAGCCGTCCCACTTGCCTTCGAATGCCCACTGGCTCGCCTTGAGTGCCGTCACCGAGCCGTGGGTGGCCAGCATGGGGGCGATCGTGTCGAACTCGAAAACGTTCTGGTCCTTCATCCGGTGCGCCAGCCACTGATCGCCGTTGGTTTGGATCAGCGCGTAGCGTCCGGAGATCTTGCTGCCGTGCAGATTGACGATCACCTCCCCTTTTCCGGCGGAGTCGTTGAACTTCTCGGCCTCGTAAGTTCCGGAGTCCCAGATGATCACCTTGCCCGCGCCGTACTCGCCCTTGGGAATGATGCCTTCGAAACCGCCGTATTCCAACGGATGATCCTCGGTGTGGACCGCGAGGTGGTTCACCGACGTGGTCTCGGGCAGGTTCTTCGGCACTGCCCAGGACACCAGCACGCCGTCTCGTTCCAGCCGGAAGTCGTAGTGCAGCCGGCGGGCGTGGTGTTCCTGGATGACGAAGCTGTTGCCTTGTCCGACAGCGGGTTTCGCCACGGGTACCGGCTCGGGAGTTTTCGAAGCGTCGCGCATGCTGCGGTATTTCGTCAACCGATCCGGAACGGGCGCATCCTCGTCCAGCTCTGCAAGCAGGTCGCCGTCGCGGGCCACCCGCTCCAGCACCTCGTCATAGCGAAGTTGGCGCAGCGACGGGTCGTCGAGTTCGGCCCAGGTGCGCGGTGCCGCGACGGTGGGCTGTTCGCGTCCGCGCAGCGAGTAGGGCGCGATGGTCGTCTTGGAGCCGTTGTTCTGGCTCCAGTCCAGGAAGATCTTTCCGGCGCGCAGGCTCTTGGTCATGGTCGACGTCACCAGCTTGGGCATCGTCTTTTCCAGTTGTTGCGCAACACGTTTGGCCAACACCGTCGCGCCCTTGCTGCTCACCGGCTCGGCGAGCGGCGTGTACAGGTGCAGGCCCTTGCTTCCGCTGGTGAGCGGATAGGTGGTCAGCCCGATCCCGGTGATCAGTTCACGGACGGCGTGCGCCACCTCAGCCAGCTGAGCCATCGTGACGCCTTCACCGGGGTCCAGGTCGAACACCAGACGGGTCGCCGGTCCGGGTTTCAATTCCTCGGCCCGGCTACGGGTCCACTCGGCGACGAAGCGCCACTGGGGCACGTGGACCTCCAGCGCGGCCTGTTGGGCGATCCAGGCCAGACCGGTGGGGCTGTCGATGATCGGATATGTCGTCGTTCCGGATCGATGGGTCACGCTGGCGCGCGGCAGCCAGTCGGGCGCCGATGCGGCCAATTGCTTTTCGAAGAAGGACTCTTCGTCGACGCCGTTGGGCCACCGCTTGCGCGTGGCCGGACGGCCGGCGACGTGCGGGATCATCACCTCGGCGATTTGCGTGTAGTAGTCGAAGATTTCGCCCTTGGTGGTGCCGGTGGCGGGGTACAGCACCTTGTCGGCGTTGGTCAGTTTCACCCGCGGTGCCATGTTGTCAACCTACGCGTTTCGCGCGTGTTAACCGTTTTGACCTCCACTAATCGTGTCACAGTCGACTTTTTTTGTGACATGACTAACGAAGGGGTTAGATTGCCGATCGACCCGGGGCACAGACACACAATGTTTGACGTAGTCCCCTCCCCTTGGCGTCGAAACAGCGGCGTCCCACTCAGCGATGCGACGCTGCGACTGCATTCACAACGCGTCGACATCCCCACCTACGACCGGTCGGCCCTCGGCCGAGGAGTCGTCCACATCGGCGCGGGCAATTTCCACCGCGCACATCAGGCCGTCTACTTCGACGACTTGGCCCGTTCGGGCATCTCTGGGCGTTGGGGGGTGACCAGCGTCAGCCTGCATTCCCCCGACGTCAAACACCTGCTGTCGGCCCAGGACGGGCTGTACACCGTCGTGCAGCGCGGCCACGACCGCCAGACCGCCCGCGTGGTCGGCTCGATCGGCTCCGTGCATTACGCACCGAACGACGGCGCGGCCGTGCGTGCCGCCCTGGCAGACCCCCAAACCCGCATCGTCAGCCTGACCATCACCGACAACGGATACTTCCTCAACCCGGTCACCGACGAGTTCGACGCCGACCACCCCGACGTGCGCGCCGACCTCGTCTCCTCCGACGGTTTCGCCACCACGTGGGGATACCTGGCCGAAGCCCTGGATCGGCGCCGCCGCGCCGGCATCGCCCCCTTCACGGTGCTGTGCTGCGACAACGTTCCCGGCGACACCCAGCCCGCGAGAACCGCGCTGGTGTCGTTCGCCGCGTTGAAGGACCCCGGGCTCGCCCGCTGGATCGACACGCACGTCGCGTTCCCGTCGACCATGGTCGACCGCATCACCCCGCAAACCACTAAGTCCGAGCGCAAATTCGTCGAGCAGACGTTCGGCGTCGCCGACAAATGGCCGGTGGTGACCGAGCCGCATCGCCAGTGGGTGATCGAGGATTCGTTCAGCAACGGGCGACCACCGCTCGACGAGGTCGGCGCCGAGTTCGTCGCCGACGTCAGCGACCACAAGCTGATCAAAACCCGTCTTCTCAACGGAACCCACATCGCGCTTGCCTGCCTGGCCACCCTGGCCGGCTACCAGCGCACCGACGAGGCGATGCGGGACCGCATCATCTTCGACTACGTCGAAAAGCTCCTGCGCGACGAGATTCAGCCGCTGCTGCCCCCGGTTCCCGGCATGAACACCCCCGAGTACCGGGGCACCTTGCTCGATCGGCTCAGCAACCCCCGGATGAGTGACCAGCTTTCGCGGCTGGCGCGGCGCGGAACGAACAAGATCGCGACGTTCGTGCTGCCCTCGCTGCAGGAGGCCATCGCCCAGGGCAGGCCGCACACGCTGCTGATGTTGGCCGTCGCCGGATGGGCGCGCTACATGCGCGGCCACGACCTCAACGGGCGCAAGCTGCGCCTGGAAGACTCGCAGGCGATTCCGGTCGCTAGGTTGGCCAACATGGCACGCAGTAACCCGGATCCGCTCCTGGGGCATGAGATGTTCGCCGAGGTGCGCGCGGTTCCCGGCTTCTCCCAGCGCCTGGGCGCGATGATCGCCGATATCGACGTGCGCGGTGTGGTGCCCACGCTGCGGGACGCGATGCGCAATGACGAGCGGGAGTTGGTGTCGCGATGACCGGCGGGTTGACCTTCGTGCGCGCCTTCGACCCGGCGCCGATCACCACGTTGCTGTGCGACGCCGACGACAACCTGTTCGGTTCGGAACGGCCGGCTTTCGACGCCTCGACCGAGGTGACCAATCGTTTCCTGGCCAGGTTCGGCGTGACCGCCCCGCTCAGCTCCGAGGAGTTGCGCAAGCGAGCCGTCGGGAAAAACTTCCGCACCACGGCCCTCGACCTGGCGGTGCAGTGCGACGTGCCGCTCGAGCAGTCCCTGGCCCGGGGCCGTCCCGCGGCGGTGATCGCCAACGCCGACGACCTCGCGGGCGACAACGCGTTGTCCGCCGACGAACTCGAGCAGTGGGTGGGCGAGGAGCGCGAACGGGTCACCGCTCATCTGGCCGCCACGCTGACCCCCGATCCGCAGGTGCTGGAGCCGTTGCGAGAACTCGCAACGCGCTACGCGCTGGCGGCCGTGAGCTCCAGCGCCACCAAGCGGTTGCGTGCCTGCTTCGCCGCCACCGGTCTGGACGCGCTGCTATCGGAGGCGGTGACGTTCAGTGCGGAGGATTCTCTTCCGGTGCCGACAAGCAAACCCGATCCCGCGGTGTACCTGCATTGCGGCCAGGTGCTGGGCGTGGCGGCCGAACAAGGGCTGGCCATCGAGGACTCGGTGGCGGGCGTGACGTCGGCGGTCGCGGCCGGCTACGCCACCATCGGCAACCTGATGTTCGTGCCGCCCGACGAACGGGATTGTCGCCGTGAGGAATTGATCGAGGCCGGTGCAGTCGCGATAACAGATTCGTGGCACGCTATCGCCGATGCCCTACTGTTGTCGGCCGCACCGGGTGGAGGTTCGGTAGCCAGGTGACGATCCGGGCACTGACCCGGGGAGGAGTTGGCCAATGGAGGCTGGCGGAATCAATCTGAACAATGCGACGCTCGCCACGCTGCCGATCGAGGCGCCGACCTACGACCGCGGCAGCGTGACCGTCGGCATCGCGCATATCGGCGCGGGTCATTTCCACCGCGCGCATCAGGCCGCGTACCTCAATCTGCTGCTGCAGCAGGGCCTGGCGCGCGAGTGGGGCATCTGCGGGGTCGGGGTGATGCCCGCCGACTGGACGATGCGCGATGTGCTCGACGATCAGGACGGGCTCTATACGCTGATCCTGGAAAAGCCCGACGGCAGCCGGGACGCCCACGTGATCGGCTCGATCATCGACTACCACTACGCCCCCGACGATCCGGAGCCGGCGGTGGAAGTGCTTGCGGCACCGGCCACCCGGATCATTTCGCTGACCATCACCGAGGGCGGGTATCGGGACCCGGACGGGCCCGCCTTCGCGTTGATCGTCGAGGCCCTGGACCGGCGTCGCCGGCGTGGGCTTCCCGCGCCGACGATCGTGTCGTGCGACAACATCGAGAACAACGGTGAGATCGCCCGGCGGGCCGTGCTGGCGAACGCCGAAAGCCGGGACCCCGCACTGGCGCAGTGGATCGATGGACGCGCCCGGTTCCCGAGTTCGATGGTCGACCGGATCACCCCGGCGACGACCCTGCAGATGGCCGCCGAGGTGCGGCGCGATTTCGGCATCAATGACCGGTGGCCGGTGGTGGCCGAGCCGTTCACCGCCTGGGTACTCGAGGACGATTTCGCCGACGGCAGGCCGCCGCTGGAAAAGGCGGGCGTGCTGCTGGTCGACGATGTCGCCCCGTACGAGCTGATGAAGCTGCGACTGCTCAACGCGGGCCATCAGTGTCTGGCCTACTTCGCCCATCTGTGCGGCTTCACTTTCGTCCACGAGGCCGCGAGCGATCCGTTGTTCGCCGAATTCCTGCTTGCCTACTTTGAATCCGAGGCCATCCCGACCTTGCCGCCGGTGCCCGGGATCGACCTGCACGACTACACCCGCACGCTGGTCGAGCGGTTCTCCAACCCCGGCGTGCGCGACACGGTGTCGCGGTTGTGTGCCTATTCGTCGGATCGCATTCCGAAATGGTTGATCCCGGTGATCTGCGACAACCTGGCCAGCGACGGCCCGGTTCAGGTGACGGCCGCGGTGGTGGCGAGCTGGGCCCGCTACGCCGAAGGCACCGACGAATGGGGTAAACCGTACGAGGTGGTGGATCAACTTGCGGATTCGCTGATCCCGATCGCGCGTTCGCAGTACGAGAATCCCACGGCGTTCATCGAAATCGCGGCCGTGTTCGGCGATTTGGCCCACCAGCCGCGCTTCGTCCAGGCCTACACCTGGGCGCTGGACTCGCTGCACCACAAGGGCGCCCGCGCGACGCTGGAGGCCTTGGTGCGATGACCCGTGGCCTGGTCATCGGCGAGTCGCTGATCGACATCGTCGGGGCCGACGAGCATGTCGGCGGTAGCCCGCTCAACGTCGCCGTCGGGCTCGGCCGGCTGGGCCGCGAGGTCGACTTCCTGACCTCCATCGCCGACGACGCGTACGGCAGGCGCATCGCGGACTACGTCGAATCCGCGGGCGTGCAACTGCTTTCGGATAGCACAACGGCGCGGCGCACCGCGACCGCGCGTTCAACGATCGCCGAAGACGGCTCGGCCGACTATGTTTTCGATCTGGACTGGCGGCTCTCCGGAACCCCGCCGGTCGCGCCGCCGCTTTTCGTGCACACCGGATCGATAGCCGCCGTGCAGGATCCGGGCTGCCTGGCGGTGGCGGCGCTGATCGATACCTATCGCGTCTCGGCCACCGTCACCTTCGATCCCAACGTGCGGCCGTCGCTGATCGCCGACCGGGAGCCGGCCGTCGCGCGCATCGAGCATCTCGTCGAACGCAGCGACATCGTGAAAGTCAGCGAGGAAGACCTGCGCTGGATCGACCCCACGCAGCCGCCCGAGCAGATCGCGCAGACGTGGCTGCGGTTGGGCCCCGCGATCGTGGCGGTGACGATGGCCGACCGCGGCGCGGTGGCTTTCTGCGCGGCCGGGGTGGCCCGGGTGCCGACCCGCGCAGTCCGCGTGGTCGACACCGTCGGGGCCGGCGACTCCTTCATGGCCGGCCTGCTCGACGCGCTGTGGGAATCGGGATCGTTGGGTGGTGACCGGCGCGCCGCGTTGCGCGAAATCGATGTGGACGCGCTGACCGCGGCACTCGAGACGGCGAGCATGTGTGCGGCGCTGACCGTCGCCCGCGCGGGAGCTGACCTGCCGGACCGGGCTGCGCTGGATGCCGCTTCGGGTCGCTAGGGGCGCCTCCCGTCGGTGCGCGGGCCCGGTCCAACGACCAACGTCGTAGCCTCGTCGTGCTGTTTTGCCGCAGGCCCGCCGGGCATACTGATCTGCATGCGCTCCATCTGGAAGGGTTCCATCGCGTTCGGGCTGGTGAATGTCCCGGTCAAGGTGTACAGCGCCACCCAGGATCACGACATCAAGTTTCACCAGGTGCACGCCAAGGACAACGGCCGCATCCGATACCAGCGCATTTGCGAGGTGGACGGCGAGGTCGTCGAATACCGTGACATCGCCCGCGCCTACGAATCCGACGACGGCCGCACGGTCATCATCACCGACGACGACATCGCCACCCTCCCCGAGGAGCGCAGCCGCGAGATCGAGGTGCTGGAGTTCGTGCCGGCCAGCGACGTGGACCCGATGTTGTTCGACCGCAGCTATTTCCTGGAGCCCGACTCGAAGTCGTCGAAATCCTATGTGCTGCTGGCCAAGACGCTGGCCGAGACGGATCGGATGGCGATCGTGCATTTCACCCTGCGCAACAAGACCCGGCTGGCGGCTTTGCGCGTCAAGGACTTCGGCAAACGCGACGTGATGGTGATCCACACGTTGTTGTGGCCCGACGAGATTCGCGATCCGGACTTTCCGATCCTGGACAAGAAGGTCGAGGTCAAACCCGCCGAGCTCAAAATGGCCGGGCAGGTGGTGGATTCGATGGCCGAGGAGTTCAACCCCGACCGCTACCACGACGACTACCAGGAGCAGCTGCACGAGCTGGTCCAAGCCAAACTCGAAGGCGGAGAGGCGTTTACCACCGAGGAGAAGCCGAAGGAGCTGGACGAGACCGAGGACGTCTCCGACCTGCTCGCCAAGCTCGAGGCCAGCGTCAAGGCGCGCTCCGGTAACGGCAAGGCACCCGCGAAGAAGGCGCCCGCGAAGAAGGCCGCGGCGAAAAAGGCGCCGGCGAAGAAGACGGCCGCCAAGAAGGCTCCCGCCAAGAAGACGGCCTCAAAAGCGTCGTCGAAGTAAGCCCGCTCAGCGTTTGCGCGTGGCCAGGAAACGGGTCAGCGCGGCGACGATGTTGATGGCGGCGACCATGATGATCAGCGTCAGCGCCGCACCCCAGATCCGCAGGAAGCCCGCGTGTTCGGGGTTGGTGAGCTCGGTGTAGATCAGCAGCGGCAGCGAAGCCATGTTGCCGTGGAAGATGTCGAGGTTGATCGACCGGCTGTAGCCGACCAGCACCAGCACCGGCGCCGTTTCGCCGATCACCCGCGCGATGGACAGCAGGATGCCGGACACGATGCCAGGCATCGCGATCGGGAAGACGATCCGCACGATGGTCTTCCATTTGGACACACCGAGCGCATAGCTGGCTTCACGCAGGTCGTCGGGCACCAGCCGCAGCATCTCCTCGGCGGAGCGCACCACCACCGGCAACATCAGCAAGACCAGCGCCAGCGACACAGCGAACGAACTCTGCTGGAAGCCCAGCGTGGCGATCCAGAGGCTGAAGATGAACAGCGCCGCCACGATCGAGGGCACCCCGGCGAGCACGTCGACCATGAATGTCGTCAGCCGCACCAGGCGCCCGGATCCGTATTCGACCAGGAACACCGCGGTCATCAGTCCCAGCGGTACGGCCAGGGCCGCGGCCACCCCGGCCTGCACCAGCGTGCCGTACAGCGCGTGGTACACGCCGCCGGAGAACTGTTCCGGCAGCACGCCGTGCAGCGAATGCGTCCACCACCCCGACCGCGTCACGGCGTACCAGCCGCGTTCGATGACGATCCAAAGCACCCAGATCAGCGGCACCAGCGCGACGCAGAACGAGCCGAGGAAGAAGATGGTCGCGGCGTTGTTGGTGATCCGGCGCCGAAAGCTCAGCGGCCTGAACACCTCGACCTTGACCGGCCGGTCGAGCGCTTCAGCCGTCACGAGCGCCACTCCTCCTCATCGCTTCGCTCTGCATCGTCGCCGGCGCGGGTCATCCGTTGACCTTGCCGCCGGCGATAGCCCGCGCGAGCGCGTTGACGACGAACGTCAAGACGAACAGCGCGAACCCCGCCGAGATATACGCCCCGGTGGGCAACGGCTCGCTGAACTCGGCGGCCGCCGAGGCGATCTTCGAGGCGAACGTGTAGCCGCCGTCGAACAGCGACCAGTTACCCGGGCGGGCGGCCGACCGCAGGATGATCAGTACCGCCACGGTTTCGCCCAGCGCACGCCCCAACCCGAGCATCGAGGCCGCGATCACACCGCTGCGGCCGAACGGCAGCACGGTCATTCGCACCACTTCCCATTTGGTGGCGCCCAGCGCCTGGGCCGCTTCCATCTGGATGTGCGGGGTCTGCCGAAACACTTCACGCGAGACGGAGGTGACGATCGGCAGGATCATCACCGAGAGCACCACCGCGGCGGTGAAGATGGTCCCACCGCCGGCCAACGAGACGTTGCCCTGCTTGAACAGGAAAAACCAGCCGAGGTGGCGATTGAGATACGCCGCCACCGGCTCGATCTGGGGTGCCAGCACGAAAATCCCCCACAGCCCGAAGATGATCGACGGCACAGCGGCGAGCAGATCCACCACCGCGCCGAACGGACGCGCCAGCCGCTTCGGCGCGTACTGGGTGAGGAACACGGCGATGCCGACCGCGACGGGGACGGCCAGCACCAGCGCGCTGACTGAACTGAGCACCGTGACCATCAGCAGGTCGCGGATACCGAACGCGAGGTTGTGCGGGTCGCTGGTGCTGAATTTGGCGCTGGTGAAGAAGTTTGCGTGGTTCACGCGCAGCGACGGGACGGCACGCAGCAACAGGAACACCGCGATCAGCAGGATCGCGACCACGATCGTCGAACCGGCGGCGGCGGCGATCAGCTTGAACAGTCGATCGGCACGCCGTCCCACGTGTTCACTCAGCGCTGTGAGTGCCGGCTTCTCCGTGGTCGACGGGCTGATTGCTGTTCCTCGTGTCACGACCACCTCAGGTTATGTGATCGCGTTGATGGAAGCAGACAACCTCGCTTTGAACGCGTCAGGGATCGGGATGTAGCCGTTGTCGGCCAGGCCATTCTGCCCGGCGCCGATGGTGCTCTGCAGGAACGCCTTGACCGCGGTACCGATCTGGGCGTCGGGATACTTCGAGCAGACGATCTCGTAGGTCGCCAACACGATTGGGTAGGAACCGGCCTGGGTCGGCTTGTAGAACGAGAGCGTGTCGAGCACGAGGTCGTTACCCTGGCCGGCGATTTTGGCGCCGGCAATCGTCTTGCCCACCGAGTCGGCGCTGATCGACACCGCGTCCGGGCCGGCCGAGGTGACGATCTTGGCCATGTTCAGTTTCTGCGCCTGGGCAAACGACCACTCGTTGTAGGTGATGGATCCTTCGGTGGCCTTGATCGCCGCCGAGGTGCCGTCGTTGCCCTTGGCCCCCTCGCCGACCCCGCCCTTGAACGTCTTTCCAGCACCCTTGCCCCACGCGCCGTTGGCGGCGGCATCGAGGTACTTCTGGAAGTTGTCAGTGGTGCCGGATTCGTCGTTGCGGAACACGACGTGGATCGGTTCGGCGGGCAGCGTGACGCCGGGATTGAGCGCCTGGATCGCGGGGTCATTCCACGTCGTGATCGCGCCGTTGAAGATCTTCGCGGCCGTGGCGCCATCCAGGCTCAGCGAATTGACGCCGGTGACGTTGTAGGTGATGGCGATCGGACCGAATACCACCGGCAGATTCAGCGCCGGCGAACCGCATCGTTGTTGCGCCGCGGCGTATTCCTTCGGCGCCAGGGGCGAATCCGAACCGCCGAAATCCGTTTGCTTACCGTTAAATTCGCTGATTCCCGCACCCGAACCGTTGGCGGTGTAGTTCAGCGTCTGGCCGGGGCAGGCCTGCTCGAACGCGTTGACGAAGCGGGTCATCGCATTGGCCTGGGCCGTCGAACCGCTGGCCTTGAGGGTCTTCGCCCCGCCGCAGCTCACCTTGCCCGATGCGGATCCGCTGGTAGCACTCGCGCCGGTCCCGTTGTTGTCGCTTCCGCATCCGGACAGCGCCAGCGCTGCGGCGCTGACGACACTGAGCACGGCGCCAAATCGGTTGAGTTTCAATTCGCTTCCTTACGGTAGGGATGAAACAGCATCGCCGCCGGTCGGTAACGCTGCGCCCCGACCGGCCCGTCTCGCAGCCACGAAGCTAACAGTAACAAGGTTAACTATGAGCAAACTGTTCGGCGATCGCCGCTGAACGCGTCGGCGACCGGCGTCGACGTGGGCGGGGGCCGAACGCGGTGTCACCTGGAAAGCGCGGGGCAGCAAAGAAAATGCCCCATCCGGCGAGGGCCCGTTCGGCGAATCACGCGATGGCGTCGATGGCAGCCGACAGCCGGGACTTGAACGGCGCCGGTACCGGGATGTAGCCGTTGTCCGCCAAGCCGTTCTGCCCGCTCCCGATGGTGCTCTGCATAAACGCCTTCACCGCCGCACCCACCTGGGGGTCGGGGTACTTCGAACACACGATCTCGCAGCTGACCAACACGATCGGGAGGACCCCGCCCGGGTCGGCCTATAGAACGAGAAGGTGTCCACGACCAAGTCGTTGCCCCGGCCGGTGAGGGTGGGGCCGGGTGCGGGCAGACTTCGTCTTCGGGTGGCGTCGACCGGCCGATATGCAAAAAGTAGAACCTGTTCCAGAAATGCCCGTTCGGAGACGGCGCGGCTTGCTACCGTGTCGGCTGACACCGAAACGAAGAGAGGCCGCCATGATCCTTGACAGGTTCCGTCTCGACGACAAAGTCGCCGTCATCACCGGTGCAGGCCGTGGCCTCGGCGCGGCCATCGCACTGGCCTTCGCCGAGGCGGGCGCGGATGTTCTCATCGCCTCGCGCACGGAATCACAACTAGAAGCCGTCGCCGAGCAGGTCCGCGGCGTCGGGCGGCGGGCCCACGTGGTGGCCGCCGACCTGGCGCACCCGGAGTCCACCGCGGAGCTCGCCGGCCAGGCCGTCGAGGCCTTCGGAAAACTAGACATCGTCGTCAACAACGTCGGCGGGACCATGCCCAACACGCTGTTGACCACCTCGACGAAGGCTCTCAAGGACGCCTTCACCTTCAATGTCGCCACGGCCCACGCGCTGACGCTGGCGGCGGTGCCGTTGATGCTGGAGCACTCCGACGGCGGCAGCATCATCAACATCACCTCGACCATGGGCCGGCTGGCCGGGCGTGGTTTCGCCGCCTACGGCACCGCCAAGGCCGCGCTGTCGCACTACACCCGGTTGACCGCCCTGGATTTGTGCCCGCGGATTCGGGTCAACGCGATCGCCCCGGGTTCGATCCTGACCTCCGCGCTGGACGTGGTTGCCTCCAACGACGAACTGCGGGCACCGATGGAGAAGGCCACACCGATGCGCCGCCTCGGTGACCCCGTCGACATCGCCGCTGCCGCAGTCTATTTGGCCTCGCCCGCGGGCAGCTTCCTCACCGGCAAGACGCTCGAGGTCGACGGCGGCCTCACCTTCCCCAACCTCGACATCCCCGTCCCGGATCTGTGACCCCTGACCACTGAGGAGCACGTCATGCCCATCCCCGTCGTCCAATTGGGCACCGGCAACGTCGGTATCCACGCGCTGCGGGCGCTCATCACCAATCCGGAGTTCGACCTCAAAGGCGTCTGGGTCTCGTCCGAAGCCAAGGCCGGCAAGGACGCGGCAGAGCTTGCGGGACTGACCGGCTCGACCGGCGTGCTGGCGAGCACCGACCTGGATGCCGTACTGGCCACCGGGCCACAGTGCGCCGTGTACAACGCGCTGGCCGACAACCGGCTGCCCGAGGCGCTCGAGGACTACCGGCGCGTCCTGGCGGCCGGCATCAACATCGTCGGCAGTGGCCCGGTGTTCTTGCAGTACCCGTGGCAGGTGATTCCCGAGGAGCTCATTAAGCCCCTGGAAGAGGCTGCGCAACAAGGTAATTCGAGCCTCTATGTCAACGGTATCGATCCCGGCTTCGCCAACGACCTGTTACCGCTGGCGCTGGCCGGCACCTGCCAGAGCATCCAGCAGATCCGGTGCATGGAGATCGTCGACTACGCCACCTATGACAGCGCCGCGGTCATGTTCGACGTCATGGGGTTCGGCAAGCCGCTGGACGACATCCCGATGCTGCTGCAGCCCGGCGTGCTCAGCCTGGCGTGGGGATCGGTGATCCGTCAGATCGCGGCGGGCCTGGGCGTTGCGCTCGACGAGGTCACCCAGGACTACGTGCGCATCCCGGCCCCCGAGGACTTCGACATCGCCTCGGGCCATATCGCCAAGGGCACCGCCGCGGCGCTGCGCTTCGAGGTGTTCGGCAAGGTCGACGGCCACCCCGTCGTCGTCCTCGAACACGTCACCCGGCTGCGCGAGGACCTGTGTCCCGACTGGCCGCAGCCGGCCCAAGAGGGCGGCTCTTACCGCATCGAGATCACCGGCGAGCCGTCCTACGCCATGGATGTCTGTCTGAGCAGCCGCAAGGGCGACCACAACCACGCCGGCCTGGTGGCGACCGCGATGCGCGTCGTCAACGCAATCCCCGCGGTGGTCGCCGCCGAACCGGGCATCGTGACCACGCTGGACCTGCCGCTGGTCACCGGCAAGGGGCTCTACCTGCCGCAGTGACGGGCGACGGGCGGGAAACGCCCTAGCCGCTGCGGGTCGCGCCCAGATGTTCGACTACCCTCACTTTCTTATTCGGTGAAGTGAATCGAGGTCGGCACGTTGGGGCAGCGCACCCAGGGCTCGCTCAAGGGCAACTGGTACTTGCTCGGGCCCGCGTTCGTCGCCGCGATCGCTTACGTCGACCCCGGAAACGTCGCGGCCAACGTCAGCGCCGGCTCGCAGTACGGCTACCTGCTGTTGTGGGTGATCGTGGCGGCCAACGTGCTGGCGGGGCTGGTGCAGTACCTGTCGGCGAAGCTGGGGCTGGTCACCGGGCGCTCCCTGCCCGCCACGATCGGCAAGCGGATGGGCCGCCCGGCTCGGCTCGTCTACTGGGCTCAGGCCGAACTCGTGGCCATTGCCACCGATGCGGCCGAGGTCGTCGGCGGGGCCATCGCCTTGCACATTCTGTTCAACCTGCCGCTGCTGGTGGGCGGCGTGATCACCGGCCTGGTCGCCTTGCTGCTGTTGGGGATTCAGGATCGGCGCGGACAGATCATCTTCGAGCGCGTCATCACCGGCCTGCTGCTGGTGATCGCGGTCGGGTTCGCGGCAAGCTACTTTGTCAAGACCGCCCCTCCTGAGGAGATGCTCGGCGGCCTGGTGCCCCGGTTCCGCGGCACCGAAAGCGTGCTGTTGGCGGCCGCCATCCTGGGCGCCACCGTCATGCCGCACGCGGTCTACATGCATTCGGGCCTGGTCCTGGACCGGCACGGCCACCCCGACGAGGGGTCACACCGGCGCCTGCTGCTGCGCGTCACCCGCTGGGATGTGGTGCTGGCGATGACGGTCGCCGGCACGGTGAACGCCGTGATGCTGATCATCGCCGCGATCAACCTGCAGCACCGCGACGTGAGCGCCTCCATCGAGGGTGCCTACTCCGCGATCCACAACACGCTGGGCGCGACCATCGCGGTGCTGTTCGCGGTCGGGCTGCTGGCATCGGGTCTGGCGTCGTCGTCGGTGGGCGCCTACGCCGGCGCCATGATCATGCAGGGGTTGCTGCACCGCTCGGTCCCCATGGTGCTGCGCCGGGTGATCACCCTGGTGCCCGCCCTGGTGATCCTGGCGGTGGGGTTCGACCCCACCCGCGCGCTGGTGTTGTCCCAGGTGGTGTTGTCGTTCGGAATACCTTTTGCCGTGCTGCCTTTGATCAAGCTGACCAGCAATCGCGGCCTGATGGGCGGCGACGTCAATCACCGCATCACCACCATTCTCGGCTGGGCCGTCGGCGTATTGATTAGTCTGCTTAACGTGGTGCTCATCTGGCTGACGGTGACCGGCTGAATGCCGGCCCGCCGGCACCTTTACTTCGCATACGGGTCGAACCTATGCGTCCGTCAGATGGCGCAGCGCTGCCCCGACGCCGCGGATCCGCGGCCGGCGGTGCTGGCCGACCACGACTGGCTGATCAACCAGCGCGGCGTGGCCACCGTCGAACCGCTCGCCGGTAACCAGGTTTACGGGGTGGTCTGGCAGATCTCCGACGGTGACTTGGCGACGTTGGACAGCGCCGAGGGTGTGCCGGTGCGCTACCGGCGCGACGAAATGACCGTGCACACCGACGACGGACCGGCGCCGGCCTGGGTGTACATCGACCACCGGGTGACGCCGGGCCCACCGCGGCCGGGCTACCTACCCAAGATCATCGACGGCGCCACCCAGCACGGGTTGCCGCAACGCTGGGTCGACTTCTTGCGCCGCTGGGATCCGGCCGGCTGGCCCCGCCCGAAATCGTCGACGTCCGGGGCTGGGCCGCAATCGTTTTCGGCGTTACTGAGCGAGCCCGGGGTGACGGAGAGCAGCCAATTGCGTTCGCGTTTCGGCTTTTTGGCGATCCACGGCGGTGGGCTGGAAGAGATGACGGACGTGATCGCCGAACGCGCCGCCGAGACGGCCGGTGCGTCGGTGTATGTGGTGCGCCATCCCGATCGCTACCCGCACCACCTGGCGTCGGCGCTGTTCGACCCGGCCGAATCACCGCGGCTCGCCGAGTTCCTCGACCATGTCGACGTCGCGGTGTCACTGCACGGGTACGGCCGCGACGGCCGCAGCACCCAGCTACTGGCGGGGGGCCGCAACCGGGCGCTGGCCGCCCACCTGGCCCGGCACGTCCGGCTGGCCGGCTACCAGTTGATCACCGACCTCGACGAGATCCCACCGGAACTGCGGGGCCTGCATCCGCGCAACCCGGTGAACCGGGTGCGTGCCGGTGGAACCCAGCTGGAGCTCTCGGCGCGGGTCCGCGGGATCAGCCCGCGCAGCCCGCTGCCGGGTGACGACGGTTTGTCGTCGGTCACCAGCGCCCTGATCCAGGGGTTGGCCGACGCCGCCCGCAGTTGGTCGATATCGCATCGTTGAACGGAGAATGTTGGTGGCCAAGGATTTTCGCTTCGGAATGAGCATGCGGTTCTTCAAGTCGCGCGATGCCCTGCTGGACAAGGCCAAGCGCGCTGAGGACGCCGGCTTCGACATTCTCTGTGTGCCCGACCATTTGGGCGCCGCCGCGCCCTTCCCGACGCTGACCGCGGTCGCGATGGCCACCACGACGCTGCGGCTGAGCATGTATGTGCTCAATTCGGCGTTCTACAAGCCGGCCCTGCTCAGCCGGGACATGCAGGCACTGGACCTGCTCAGCGACGGCCGCCTGGAGATCGGGCTGGGCACCGGTTACGTCCGCGAGGAGTTCGAAGCCGCGGAGATCCCGTATCCCAGCGCCCGCGAGCGGGTCGACTACCTCGAACACATGACGAAGTACCTGAAAGAGCACCACCCGTCGACGCCGCTGATCATCGCCGGCAACGGCGATCGGGTGCTGACCATCGCCGCCCGCAACGCCGACATCATCGGGCTGACCGGATCCAGGGTGCGCGACGTCGAGGACCCGTTCGCCGAGCGGGTCGACTTCGTCCGCAAGGCCGCCGGAGATCGGTTCGACTCGCTGGAGCTGAATCTGGCCATCACCGCGATGCCGCGGGCCGGCGAGACCGAGCCCGACCTCAAGCTGACCCGCGCCTATTCGCCGGACCTGTCCGACGAGGAGATCCTGTCGCAGCCCTCGGTGCTCAGCGGTTCGCCGCGCGAGATCGCCGACACCTTGTCCGGGTACCGGGAGAAGTACGGCGTCTCGTCCTTCACCGTGCAGGACAACAACATCGAGAACTTCTCGAAGGTGATCGCCGAACTGCGGTGACCGCCGTGGCGATTCAGGGGTCGGCCTGCCGGTAAGCTCAGGCCCGTCCGCCCTCGTAGCTCAGGGGATAGAGCACGGCTCTCCTAAAGCCGGTGTCGCAGGTTCGAATCCTGCCGGGGGCACCGCATAATGTGTGTGACTTCGGCTGATGCTTGACGGATCTATGTCGGGTGATGCCTGACGGTGTTTCGGCTGATCCTTGACAGTTGTTTCGGTTGATCCTTGACACTCCCAAGATGAGGGAGTTAAGCGTGGCCGAGCAGCGGTATCAGGCCGTGATGGCCTGTCGATCTCGCAGGGGCACTACATGTGCACCAGCATGATCGCCTGGCCAGGCTGTTTTGACGGTACCTGGCCGGCGGCTCGTGCGATCTGTGTGTGATCTTCCGCAGCGCGTGCCAATCGCTAGCCAGCGGGCCCGGCTCCGTTGAAGCGCCCTGGCGAATGGGGTTCCACGTTCGCCACACCGAGGCGCGCTGCGTCTCGATCAGCGACGGCATGGCGCAGTAGCTCCAGAATCGGTTTTTTCCCTGGGCGGTCCCATTGTTGCGAATCAACCACCCCCAACCATATGGACGTGGTAGGAGCAAAGTGTGAGAACGATACTGATGGCCGCCGCGCTGGCCCTGATGGCGTTCATTGCGAGCCCGACCGCGAAAGCCGATCGCGCGGAGGATGACGCGTTCATCGCGGCGATCACAGGCGACGGCATCTCGATGAACCGTTTCGACGCGATCACAGGAGGGCACGCGGTCTGCAGTTACCTGCTGTCCGGCAATGGCTCGATGTTGGACGCGATGATCCAGGTAAAGCAAGAGCATTCGTGGAACATGACCGAGGCGGCGCACTTTGTCGATCGATCCGTCCAGCATTACTGCCCCAGTCTGGCACCGCTCTAATGACCAATCCCCAAATACTCGTAATCAGCGCGGCCCTTCTCGGTGGCCTGATAGTTGCCGCTCCGGCACATGCTGACTCAGGGGAGGACATGTATATAGCCACTCTCGACGGGATAGGTGTCCCTTACAGCAATCGCGCGGCTGCGATCCAATTCGGCCGAATTATTTGTCGCGCGCTAAGCGGCGGCACATCGGTCGACACGCTTGTGGATATGACGACGAGTGACGGGGTCTACTCCAGAAATCAGGCCAACGTGGTCATCGGGGCCGCTGACGGAGCCCTCTGCCCGGACGTCAACCTCCCGCCGAACTAGGCCCCACAGCTTCGCCTCGTAACGCGCCGCCAGGACTAGCAACGAGTGAACCGAACCGCATACTGCGACTCAGACAGCCGTTTAGGAGAGATCAAGATATGGATCAGTGCCACAGCCGCGTTCGGAACACGCTAGTGCTTCTCGGGATCTGCTCTGCTGCGGTTGTTTGCGCAACGCCCGCATGCGCTGACGACAACCAGTACCTAGCAGACCTCAAGCAGCCCGGCATGGTGCACCCGGCAATGTCTGACCAAGAATTACTTGTCGAGGGACGGCAGGTCTGCTTTGAGGTCGGCAAGGTCGGGATAAGCCCCGACGCCGCGAAGTCATGGGTGTCAAAAGATCTCGATTCTCGAGGTTTGCCGTCCGACTACGCCACGGCCGGGACTCTGGTACATTACGCGTTGCACGATCTGTGCCCGAATGTGCCGAATAGCAGTGGGATCTGAGCGGCTGCCTTCAGATGGCGGATCACCGCCAACGCAAACATCGAGGAACCGGCGGCGAAGCTTTTGAGGTGGCCGGGCAACAGGATCGAACGTTGACCACAGCCGTGGAACCCGACGACGAAGAATCGTCGCTCAGCGACTGCGTTGCGCCAATTCGACCTCCCGAACGAATTTCGAGCACCATCTTCGGGTGCTCATGAGTGATGAAGGTGTTCGATTCACTTGCCGAGGTGCATCGTCTGCCCTCGACGCGCCCATGTCCGGTTGTGACGTCAGCCCGATTCCGGCGGCAATCCGGTCCACGCTGCGACTTCCTCCGGCCGCTATGCCGAAGGGCAAGCCGCCAAAGTGAGCACCGCGCACCTATATAACGGCCAGATCGTGCGCCGCAATATGGAAGAGCGGCTGCCGTCGGATGCTCGACAGCATCCTGGCCAATCCCTGGCACGCCAGGCATATTCGCGTAGTCAGTGGCACGACAGCCGAGATGAAGGCAGCAGCTCACCCCGCGGCTGACGGGGGAGCCTAAAACCTGTCTTTGTGCACGAGACTCAAATCCGTTTGATCCGCGCTCTGCACGTCTTTGGGGTACCGGTGCCTCTCAAAGGGCCGTCAGTCTCTCGTTAAGATTCGCGATCAACGTCTCAAACCGTCGAATGGTGGACTGCTCGATTGCTACCGCCCTCTTGGCAGCAAGCAGCTCCATAACCGCATTTCTCAGGGCCTTCTTCCTAGCGGGCCGAGGCGAGCCCGCTGGATAGATTGCGTCGAGGATGGTGTCGAAATCGCTTGTACTCAGGAGTTTCTCGGCCTCGATCGCAGTCTTAGCATCGCACGCCTCGGGCAACAGCACACACCGATCACGCACCATCGGTCCGAACTCCTCGTGGTAACGCTCCATTTGGTCTCTCCCCTCCTTGTCGCCGTCAAGAAGGATGATGAAGCTCTTGCCCCAGCCAATATGGAGGCGAATGAGAGGTTCAAGCGATCCGGCCCCACCGCCCGGCACAGTCTTGAGGTCACCTCGGACGCCGATCACATCGATCATGTATCGCAATAGGTAGAAGTCCGACTTACCTTCGACGAGAACAACTTCCGGGACTGGTTCTAGCGACGACGGAGTGTACTCAAGTAGGTCTAGAACAGGCTGGAAATAGGACTGCTGGTCGGGGTGATTGGCAACAAACTGCCTGTATGGGATGGCGGAGACGGAGGTGTCGGCCCCTGTCCTGACGCTGAGGTAGTCGTCGAGGTCGAACGAACCGAGCGCCGCATTCTTGACGACGAGCGCCGAATCGAGCCACTTCACGTTGATCAGATGGTGGCTGTGCGTTGTGTAGATCAGCGCACAACGGTCAAGAAGGCGCTCGAAACTCTTCAACAGTTGCGCTTGCGCGCTTGAGTGCAAGTTAGACGCGGGCTCATCCAGCAAGAATAGAGCCTTTCGATTCGACGCCGGGTCGCCGTGAAATGACGTCATCAGGAGGAACATGAAGAACCAGCGGAAGCCGAGGCTACGTTCACTGAGATCATAAATCCCCTCGGGCCCTTTAATCTTCAGTTCGAGATACGGGGGCGAATCCGGCAAGTCAGTATCCAGATCCGCGGTGATCGCGACCTCTTGGGCATTCGAGGTATGGCGAAAGATACTGTTCCAACCATCGATAATCCGAGACGTTACCGATTGGCCCATCTTCTGGAGCACTGCGTCTAGGGCACGCTTTTCCGTACGATTTTCGGGTTTCAGGCGTTCTATTAGGTGGGTATCAAGATTTGCATCAATTGCCAATCCGCCCAATATCTGCTCAAAAGTATTGCGGTAGAATTTATTTCGGTCGTTAACCTCATCATCGGTTGATGCGTTAGGCGTAAGATCGAACCGCTCAGGGAGCTCGAACAGAAAGTTCGGAAAGTACCAGATTCGGGGTAACGATGCAGTAATTGCCTCAATCGCCGCGCTCCACTCAGGCGTTCGACCCCTGAACGGGCGTGCCTTTCTTTGACGATCTGTCATCCCGTCGATTTCTACCTTCCATAGGCGGTCGGTTTTCACATACCTCGAATTCTTGAATCGGTAGAGCTCTGTAATTCGTATTTCGTCAGAAAGTGACGTCAATCGTATATTGTTCGCATCTTTAAGCTCTGTGGTGATCGCTTTCTTATCTTCTTCGTCAAGGTTGACCGTTGCCTGTATCTTTATCGTTTCGTTGAAGTTTGCTCGTTTGGCGATAGGGATCCACTGCTCGGGGTCGCGCAGTGATGCAAGTGTGGGATTGATTACCTCAAGATCCTCCCGTCCATAGGAAAAGCAGAATATGGCTTCTAAGATAGTGGTCTTGCCGCTCTCATTGAGTCCTATCAGGGTCGTCACATCGCCGTCCAGGTTCAAAGTCATCTGCTCGATGCCTTTGAAGTTCTCGAACACGAACTGTTTGTAACGCACCTCAAAACCTTTCTGATACTCCGTACCACCGCTCGAATCCGCTAAGGCTATTGCTACATGACTTCGGCCTCACATGCCTTAAGTTCGAGATAATGACCACCACACCGAACAGCGCCCTCATCCCGACATTCGCCGCGCTGCGCTTCGCCACCGGCGTCGCCGCATGGGCCGCCCCGAACAGGGCCGCACGCCTGTTCGGGCTCGCTACCGCGCGACAGCAGCCCTTCATCACCCAACTGTTCGGGTCGCGCGAATTGACGCTGGCCCTCGCCGTCACGGATGCCTCTCCGCGGTTGCGCACCCGCGCATTACAACTTGGGCTGCTCACCGATGCCCTGGACGTCATCGCGGCGCTGCGCGGCATCCGACGCCAGACGCTGCCGCCGGCCGGTGCCGTCGTCACCGGGGGCGGCGCAGCGCTGTTCCTCGGCCTAGGGCTTGCCGCGCTGGCCAACCAACGACCCGCCGTCGCCTCGACGGCGTAAGCGCCTGGTGAGTTGGGTCACGTCGGCCCCTGACCGGGCAACCCTTGCGGGCGCCCCGGTGTTGAACGACATAGTCACTGACGAACGGTGACACCACCTAGCGAGGCTGACATGCAGACCCCTACCGGCTCCGGCGCCCGTTACCCGATTGCCGAAACACTTTGGCTCATCGCGGGCTTTATCTTGTTGCTCGCCCTGGGCGACGTCGTGATCGTGGCGGCGCTGGCGCTCGCCGTCGTGGGTATGGCGGGCGTCTGGTGGATCCGTCGCAACGCCGTTCGTCGCGCGCGAGGCGGCGACATGGCCCTGGCCTCGGTGTCTCACCTGTCGGCCGGCCACCGTGAGTTGAGGAAGGCGTCGGCGCACGCGCCGTGGCATCGCCACAGCGCCGCGTAACAGGCCGCGAGGTCTCACCGTCGCGGGGAATACGCGTTCGGCACTGGCGATACAGATACTCACGCGGCGCGCAAATCAGGACTAGCATCTATAACGTGCGTGTCAGGGAAGAAACGTAGCGCCCGTCGCTTCGTCGGGACATAAGACCTGCCGAGCCTGCGATGCGGAAGCTAGTCGCGACACTGATGGCCGCTGGGGCCGTGCTGCTCAGCGGGGCTACCGCCAGCGCCGAGAATCAGCCGGCGCCGCCTCCCCCGCCCGCCCCTTCGTTCTACGCACCGAAGTGCCTGAGTTTCGACCCCAATCCGCCGGCACATTGGAACTATCTGCCCTGCGGGTGGACCACGGACGGCAAGCGGTGGATTCCGCCGCCGCCGTGACCGAGACCCCCTGACACAGATCGGCGACGACGGCCTCGCGGAAAAGCCTTGCGCCGTTTGCTAACTGGCTTTGAGGTGTCCGCCTCCCCGGCAGCTAACGCCGCAGACGCCCGCATCCCCCCGGGCGTCTGCGAGCGAAAGCGCCTGGTCGATCGGAACACCACTGCAGTCCAGGCCGTTGACCACCAGACCCAGACTGATCGCGCCGTCGGCGCGGGTCCCTTCGATGCACACCTCGATGTCCCGCAGGCCCGGCCTGCCCACCGTCCAGAAATCCGGCCGGTGACCGTCGAACACCGTGTGGGCCTGCGCGCCGCCGACACTGTCGCCCCTCGACGCCGCGCCCGCCGACGAACTGGGCACGCCGTCGGGTAGGGCCGCCGCCGCGAGAGGAGTGAGCGGGTCGGCCAGGCCGCAACAATTGTCGTGATACTCCAAGGCGATCATCGTCGCCCTCCTCTCACTCGGCCATCGTTGTTCGGTGGCAACGCTTTACGGCAGCACGGTGTGCATCAGCATCACGTCGTATGCCGACCACAACGACAGGTTGAAGTACAGGTCTCGTCCCGACGACCAGGGATGGATCATCGGCGCGTAGATGCCGCCGGGCATCTGGAAGGAGGACACCAGCGGTTGCTCGGGACTCCAGGGGCCTTGCGGCGTCGGCGCGGTCCTTGCCACCACGTCGTTGCTGCCGCCGTCGGTGTAGAGCACCAGGTACTGCTTGAGATAACTGTTGTATTGCGCCGACATTTCGCCAACCGGCCCGGGGAAGATCGGCGTCGCCGCGCCGGGATTGTTTGCGACCCAATGGCCGCCGTTGTCGCCGTTCCAGTACTGGTACTTGGTCAGGTCGGGCAGTTGGTTCGGTGGGACGCGGGACAGAAACGCCGCGCCGCCACGTCCCGACGGGGTGCCGAATTGGTAGAGGTAGCCGTCGTTCCCCTTCAGAAAGGCGCCCATCTGGAAGTTCTCATTGCCCGGCGTAAACCCGGCTCCCGGAATGGCGTCCGGTGAGGCCGTGCGGATGGTGGTCGGGAAGATCCCCCAGTTCTGGCCGTTGTCGTTGGACCTGGCGATCGCCGAGTAGTTGGTCGACCACTCGCCGTCGCGGCCCCACTGGCGGATCGACATGTAGCTCATGTACTGCGTGCGGCCCATGGACATCGCCGCGGTCGGGATGATTCCCGTCTCGTGCGCCGCCTTGTGGATGGTGTTGACGACCTGCTTGGACAGCCCGGGCGCCCACACCGGCGACCCCGAATACCGGTCGTTGGGCACACCGTCGGCGATGTGAATCCCCTTGGACAGGTCGTGGTCGTTGCTGCGGAACAAGGTGTTGTAGCGCCACTGCTGGCCGTGCACCTTGCAATAGCCGAACGTGTCACCGAAGGCCATCAGCACCTGACGGTTGGCGGGATCGCCGTTGTCCCAGGCGATCCCGAGGTCGGTGCCGGAGATGCTGAAGCGTTGCAGGGTCTTGTTCGGACCGTTCGGTCCGGTTACCCAGTCGACCAGTGACGTCGGCGCCCCGGCGATCGAAGGGGGCGGCGGGCCGGGCTCGGGCTGCGGCTGCGGCATCGGCGCGGCGTTGGGACGCAGCTGGTTGGCATTCGGCGGCAGCGCGGGAACCCCGGGCGCGGGCGGATTGGGTCCTGGCGGCAGCACCTCGGCTTGCGGGTACATCGGCGCGGCCGGGTCGGCGCCGGGCCCTTCGGCTCGCGGATGCACCGGTGCGGAGTACTGCCGGCCTGGAGCTGTCGGCTTGAGCAGTGACGAGATCAGCGGGCCCAGCCGAGGCAGCGGCGCCTGGTCGTTCGTGTGCGTGGGCCTGCGCCCTGTCGGCGGCTGGACGACCGGCTGCGGCGCGGGCATGGCCACCGGCGGCGCGGGAGGATCGACGTTCGCCTCGGGCGCCCCACACGGTGTGGCGTTTGCCGTTGGCGCGGGTCCGATCACGAGGACGAATCCGACAGCGGCCGCCGACGCCATCGTGAGCGACACACTTCGCAGAAACGCCGACATGTAACACCTTTCGAGGGGTAGGACGCCGGTCCTTAGTTGGCTCATGTGACGATAGTGATCCACGGGGCATATGTGACCAGTGATGAACCGATAGGTATCCATCCGTGACCGTGTCGCAACGCGGCGATCGCGGCGCGGCCGCACCCGTTCGACGGTTAACTCCGGGCCGAACCGTGCAGTTGAGAGGCGTTGTCGGCTTTGCCGTTGTCGCCAACACAGTCAACCACGCGGCGCCGGAAGCGCTGCCAGGATGGGGCCACGGGCCGGTCGGACCGAACCGAGGCGGCTTCCCGCCGGCGACACTCCCGTCACTCGGTAGCGGGCGTTTCATTCCCGGGGTTCATCGGCGCCCGGGCCGCCGTTCGAGGCGCCGCGGTGGGTGGGGCACCACTTTGCTGACCGAGCCGAGGAGAACGGCACAGACATCGACTTGCGCGACGACCTGTCGTCCAGCCGGGCAGCGGCGCGCCGCGCCGGTCGCGCCCCGGGCGCGCATCGGTACAAGCGCACCACATTGGCGCAGCTCAGACTCTCGCCGACGGGACCGACCCGACGCTGTTGCACACACGCAAAACGAAATTCGCCATTCGCCTGGCACAGCGCGAACGCCATGCCACACTGAAACAGATTGGGTCAGCATGTTTGTCGACCCCCATGGGCGGCAATGATCCAACAGAGGCGAGCACGTCGGCCGGCCTTCGTGTCCGCCTAGGTCCCGTCGGTTCAGCCCGAGAGCCGACGGGGCCGCCCTCTTCTCGGGCCTTTCACGGCCCGAACACCGGTCCGCAACGGCTCGCCGATTGGCCTCAACAACACCGCGGTGCGGGAGTACCGTCGGCGTATGGATGGGTCGCCAGGCGTGTGGATTCTCGGTGGTTACCAAAGCGATTTCGCGCGCAACCTGACCAGAGAAGGCCGCGACTTCGCCGCGCTGACCGTCGAGGTTGTCGACGCCACACTGACCGCGGCGAAGGTCGATCCGGCCGCCATCGAGGTGGTGCACGTCGGCAACGCCTTCGGTGAGATGTTCGCCCGCCAGGGCCACCTCGGGGCGATGCCGGCGACGGTCTGCGACGGCCTGTGGGACACCCCGGCCTCGCGCCACGAAGCGGCGTGCGCGTCCGGCAGCGTGGCGGTGCTGGCGGCGATGGCCGATCTGCGATCGGGCGCATACGACACCGCACTGGTGGTGGGCATCGAGCTGGAGAAGACCGTCCCCGGCGACACCGCCGCCCAGCATCTGGGTGCCGCCGCGTGGACCGGACACGAGGGCGCCGACGCCCGCTACCTGTGGCCGTCCATGTTCGCCCAACTGGCCGACGAATACGACCGGCGGTACGGCCTGGACGACGCGCACCTGCGAGCCATCGCACAGCTCAACTTCGCCAACGCTCGGCGCAATCCCAACGCGCAGACCCGCGAGTGGACCATCCCGGACCCGATCGGCGACGACGACGCGACCAACCCGATCACCGAAGGCCGGCTGCGGCGGTTCGACTGCAGCCAAATGACCGACGGCGGCGCGGGTTTGGTGCTCGTCAGCGACGCCTATCTGCGCGAGCACCCCGATGCGCGCCCGATCGGGCGCATCGACGGGTGGGGTCACCGCACGGTCGGGCTGGGACTACGACAGAAACTGGACCGCGCCGACGGTGACCCGTACGTTCTGCCCCACGTGCGGGCCGCGGTCGCCGATGCGTTGCGCCGCGCGCGGCACGGCCTCGACGACGTGGACGGATTCGAGGTGCACGACTGCTTCACCCCCAGCGAGTACCTGGCCATCGACCATCTCGGGTTGACCGGTCCGGGTGAATCGTGGAAGGCCGTCGAGAACGGCGAGATCGAAATCGGGGGCCGGCTGCCGATCAACCCCAGCGGCGGGCTGATCGGCGGCGGACACCCGGTCGGCGCGTCCGGCGTGCGGATGCTGCTCGACGCGGCCAAGCAGGTCAGCGGCGCCGCCGGCGAGTATCAGGTCGACGGCGCGCAGACCTTCGGCACGCTGAACTTCGGCGGAAGTACCGCAACCACAGTCAGTTTCGTCGTCAGCGGCACCGAAGGCGCGTGAGCCATGGATGTTGAAATCGTCGGCAAGTTCCTGTCAACCCTGCCCGAAGACGACGATCACCCCTACCGAACCGGGCCATGGCGCCCCCAGACCACCGAGTGGGACGCCGATGACCTCGTCGCCGTCGAGGGTGAGATCCCCCGCGACCTGGACGGCGTCTACCTGCGCAACACCGAGAACCCGCTCCACCCCGCACTGAAGACCTATCACCCGTTCGACGGCGACGGCATGGTGCACGTGGTTGGCTTCCGGGACGGAAAGGCCTTCTACCGCAACAGATTCATCCGCACCGACGGTTTTCTCGCCGAGAACGAGACCGGCGGACCGCTGTGGCCGGGTCTGGCCGAGCCCGTCCAACTGGCCCGCCGCGAGCAAGGGTGGGGCGCGCGCACCCGGATGAAGGATGCGTCAAGCACAGACGTCACCGTCCACCGCGGGGTCGCGCTGACCAGTTTCTACCAGTGCGGCGACCTGTACCGGATCGACCCGTACACGGCCGACACCCTCGGCAAGGAGTCCTGGAACGGCGGCTTTCCGGCCGACTGGGGCGCGTCCGCACATCCCAAGGTAGACAACAGAACCGGCGAATTGCTGTTCTTCAACTACAGTAAGCAAGAGCCGTACATGCATTATGGCGTGGTCGACGAGCGCAACGAGCTGGCACATTATGTCGACATCCCGCTGCCCGGCCCGCGGCTCCCCCATGACATGGCGTTCACCGAAAACTACGCCATCCTCAACGATTTCCCCTTGTTCTGGGATCCTCAGCTGCTCGAGCACGACGTGCACCTGCCCCGCTTCTATCCCGACATGCCGTCGCGATTCGCGGTGATTCCGCGCCGCGGCGGCACCGGAGACATTCGCTGGTTCGAGGCCGATCCCACTTTCGTGCTGCACTTCACCAATGCCTACGAGGTCGGCGACGAGATCGTGCTCGACGGGTTCTTCGAAGGTGATCCGTCTCCCCTGGATACCGGAGGAACCAAGTGGGAGAAGCTGTTTCGCTTCCTCGCCCTGGATCGTCTGCAGGCCCGGCTGCATCGGTGGCGCTTCAACCTGGTCACCGGCGCGGTACGAGAAGAGCAGCTCTCGGAGTCCATCACCGAGTTCGGCACCATCAATCCCGGCCACGCCGCGCGCGACTACCGCTACACCTACGCCGCCACCGGCAAGCCCGGCTGGTTCTTGTTCGACGGTCTGGTCAAACACGACCTGCGCACCGGGTACGAGGAAAAATTCGCCTTCGGCGACGGCGTCTACGGCAGCGAGACCGCGATGGCGCCGCGCGCGGGCGCCGTCGGCGAAGACGACGGCTACCTGGTCACCCTCACCACCGACATGAACGCCGACGCCTCCTATTGCCTGGTGTTCGATGCCACCCGGGTCGGCGACGGCCCGGTGTGCAAAGTACAACTGCCGGAGCGCATCTCCAGCGGCACCCATTCGACGTGGGCACCCGGAACAGAGCTGCGGCGTTGGCGCACCACGGAGTCGGCGGCCGCGGCGATTGGGTTGTGACGATGCCGCATCGCCGCCGGATGACGCACTGGCCCGCACAGCTGGCCCCAATCGGCGGTCTGCGTTTCGCTCGCCGGTCGTCGAATTTCGCTGAGACGGTGCGGTTTTACCGTGAACTAGTAGGGCTGCCGCTCTATGAGACTTTCGAGGGAAGCTACGGCAGCAACGGCGCCATCTTCGGGCTGCCCAGCTGGAACCTGACGCTGGAGATCGTCGAATCGCCCGAGCCCATCGCTGTGGACCAGCACGAGCAGCTGTGCCTGTACTTCCCCGACAAGCGGGCCCAACAGGCCGCGACCGCCCGTCTTCTAGCGTCCGGGACGTCGCCTGTCGAACAGCACCCCTATTGGGCGGCCACCGGTGCGGTCACCTTCCGCGACCCGGACGGTCGCGAGATCGTGTTCGCGCCCTTCGTGTTCGGCGTCAACGAGCCCGGCCACAGCGCCAGTTCGGGAAAACACGAATTCCCGTCGGCCTGACGGTTCAGCGGACGGGCCGTCCAGAGGCCAACGCCGCGATGACGGCCACTAGCGAGCACGCCACCGCGCAGACGGCAGCACCCGCCCCGACGTAGAGGCCGTATTCGGCCGACACCGGCGGGCTGACGTTGATCTTGTAATACCACACCGTGAGGGCCACCAGCAGCGACGAAATCAACAGGGCGGCAATCGAAG
Organism: Mycobacterium sp. 1482292.6; assembly: GCF_001672995.1. Taxonomy (NCBI): domain Bacteria; kingdom Bacillati; phylum Actinomycetota; class Actinomycetes; order Mycobacteriales; family Mycobacteriaceae; genus Mycobacterium; species Mycobacterium sp. 1482292.6. Next base: position 51,677 of record NZ_LZKV01000125.1, read on the forward strand.
CCACTTTCACCGAGAGGCCACGACCGATCATCGCGCCGACCACCAGTAGCGTCGAGGCCAACAGCACGATGAGCTGGCCCGCGCCGAACCCCCGCGGCAGTTCCAGGTTGCCGTGTGCGCCGCCGATGGCGTTGGCCCAGCCCCCGCCGTTCACGGTCGTCCTCAGCCACGGCAGCCATGCGCTGGCCGACACCACCACGGCGAAAAACACCACCAGCCAACCGGGACGGAGTCGGCGAGTCATGCTAGCGAGATTAACGGACTGCGGCACCGGCCCGCGTGAGCGAGCGCGCGGCTCGCCGCACTTGGATCGCTAGGTCGGCAGCGAGGACAGGTTGAAGATCGCACCCGTCGGATCGCTCGCGGCGGCCAGCCGTCCGTACGGGGTGTCCTCGGCGTCGCGCACCACGGCGCCGCCGTTGTCGGCGATCACCCGCAGCGTCTTGTCGACATCCTCGGCGCCGAAGAAGATCACCCAGTTAGGCGAAATCTCCTCCGACAAGGCCGCGCCGTCCATCACGCCGAGCAGCTCCTCATCGCCGAACCGGGCTGCGCTGTAGCGGAATTCGTCGGTATCGGAAACCGGCTCGGTCTGCCATCCGAGCACGTCGCGGTAGAAGTCGAGGGCCGCGCCGTAGCCGCGCGTGGTCAGCTGGTGCCAGACCGGACTGCCGGCCGCCCCGATGAGCTCGAAGCCACGGTGCTCCAGCGGCTGCCACAAGCCGAACACCGCGCCGGTTGGGTCGGTCGCCACGGCCATGTGGCCCTTGGCGGGCACCTCGATCGCCATGCACACCGACCCGCCGGCCCCGGTCACCGCGGACAGCGTGGCGTCGAGGTCGGCGGTGTGAAAATAGGTGGTCCAGTGGTCCGGTGATCCTGCTTCGGGCCGGTTGGCCATCAGGCCCGCGACCATATGGCCGTCCTTGGCGGCGTTGACGTATCCGTGGTACTCGGGACCGGCGGACTCGAACGTCCAGCCGAAGACCACGCCGTAGAACTCCTGGGCACGGGCCACGTCGGATGTGGTCAGGTCGATCCAGCAGGGAGCGCCCAGCGGCGCGCTGTCACGGGTGGGCACGGTGACCTCCTTGGGGTGTCTGGCCCCCGACAGGGGGGCTTCACCACTACCGACTGCCGCCCCACCGAAAACTCATCGGCGGTCAGCCGTGCGCCCTGCCGTCGCCGTTTGTGCTGGGGTCGGATCGGGTGAACACCGTGACGAAGTTCTCCAGCGACCGGTCGATGTCGCCGCGCAGGGCGGCAGCGACGATCATGCCGATGGGCCCGAACAGCGCCGGGCCGCCCAGATGCACGTCGAAGCTGACGACCGAGCCGTCGTCCTTGGGCGCGATCTTGGCCATCAGCTTGACCTTGACCCCGCCGACGCCGTCGCCGTTGAGCGTCATGCCCTCGGGCGGCTTGTAGCGCACCACCGTCCATTTGATCCGGTTGTACATGCCCTTGACCTCGACGATCGACTCGACGACCGTGCCCTTTTCGATCTCGTCGGGCAAGGTGCTGCGCCACACCCGGTGAATGGTCAGCCAGTCCTTGTACCGGGACAGGTCAGAGGCGTGCTGCCAGGCCACCTCGGGTGGCAGCGGGACATCGATGGATCCGGAAAGCTTGGCCATTGCTCAGTTCTGCTGGTCGCCGGTGTCCGCGGTGCCGGCGGCCTTCTTGGCCTGCTCCTGCACCTGGTGGATGGTGTCGGTGTACTTGCCCTGCGTCTTGTCGTCGACGAACTCGCCGGCCTTGTCGATCGCCTTTTCGACCTTGTCGGCGTTCTGCGACAACAGGTCCTTCGCCTTGTCCAGGAATCCCATGCGCCCTCCCTTTTCCCGGCATCGTACTTGGCCGGTGACGACGCCCCGCGGTGAGTTCGGCGCGCTCAGCGCCACAACCGCGGCTGCACGCCCAGCACTTTGGCCCGGATCCACCACGTGGCCTCGATCGCCGCCGCGCCCAGCACGCCGACCCCCAGCGCCGTGGCGGTCACCGCGACATTGGAGGGGTCGAGCAGGAACGCCTTACGCGCCAGCGGCAGGCTGAAAATCACCACATAGGCCAGGCCCGAAGCGATTACCAGCGCCACCCGCCACCACTGGTAGGGGCGCGCCACCACCGCCAGCACCCACAGCGCCGTCATCAGCAGCGTGATCAGCGCCGCGGTCGACGCCTGATCCTGTTGGACGTAGGTGGCGTGGCGGCCGTGATAGGCCAGCAGATAGGACGCGAACGTCGCGGTGCCGACGATCAGCCCGCAGGGCAGCGCCGAGGTGAGCACCCGGCGCACGAAACCCGAGTGGGCCCGTTCGTTGTTGGGCGCCAGCGACAGGATGAACGACGGTATGCCGATGGTGAACCAGGCGGCGATGGTGACGTGGATGGGTTGGAACGGATACAGCAGCGGGTCGGCCTTCAGGGGCTTGGCGAGCAGGCATTCGATGCCCACCAGCAAGGCCAGCAGGACCGAGTACACCGCCTTGGTCAGGAACAGGTTGGCGACGCGCTCGATGTTGCCGATCACCCGGCGTCCCTCGCCGACGACGTAGGGCAGCGTGGCAAACCTGTTGTCCAGCAGGACGATCTGGGCGACGGCGCGAGTCGCCGGGCTGCCGGCGCCCATCGCGACGCCGATGTCGGCGTCCTTGAGGGCCAGCACGTCGTTGACACCGTCACCGGTCATCGCCACGGCGTGGCCACGCGACTGCAGGGCGTGCACGATGGCGCGTTTCTGGTCCGGCCGGACGCGACCGAACGTGGTGTGGGATTCCAGCGCGTCGGCCAATGGTGCCGGCTCCGACGGCAATTGGCGCGCGTCCATCGTCTCGCCGTGCAGCCCGAGCTTACCGGCGACGGCCCCGACCGAGACGGCGTTGTCACCGGACAGCACCTTGACCGAAACACCTTGACCGGCAAAGTAATCCAGCGTCTCGCGGGCGTCCGGTCGCACCTTCTGTTCGAGGACCACCAGCGCGACGGGGGTGACGCGGCCCGGCGCGTCCGGGTGATCGACGGCGACGTCGCCGGCGGCGACCAGCAGGACCCGCATCCCCTGCGCGCCGATCCGCTCGGCCTGTTCGGCGGCCGCCGATCCCGGCTCGAGCAGCACGTCCGGGGCTCCCATCACCCAGTTGCCGTGGTCTTGAAAAGAGACGCCGCTCCACTTGGTGGCCGACTTGAAAGGTGCTGTCGCCGTTGCGGTCCAGCCGGGTGGCTCGCTGTAGGTCTCGGCGATCGCCCGCATGCTCGCGTTGGGTCGCGGATCCTGGGCGGCCAACGACGCCAGCACGTCGGCGATGGGCGGGCGCTGCCCCGGGTCGTCGAGTTCGTCGACCCGCGCGACCCGCATGCCGCTTTCGGTCAGGGTGCCGGTCTTGTCCGCGCAGACCACGTCGACCCGCGCGAGTCCCTCGATGGCGGGCAGCTCCTGTACCAGGCAGCGGCGCTGGCCGAGCCGGACCACCCCGACCGCGAACGCGACCGACGTCAGCAACACCAGCCCTTCGGGGACCATGGGCACCAGCGCGCCGACGGTGCGCAGCACGGCCTGCCGCCAGCCGGTGTGCGTGGTGGTGAACAGCTGGGTGTAGATGGTGAGCAGACCGGCGGGCACCAAGAGGTAGGTGATGAACTGCAAAATGCGGTTGATGCCGTTGCGCAGTTCGGATTTCACCAGGGTGAACTTGCTGGCCTCCTCGGCGAGCCTGGTCGCATAGGCGTCCGGTCCGACCTTGGTGGCGCGGTAGGCGCCGCTGCCCGCGACGACGAAACTGCCCGACAGCACCGCGTCGCCGACGGTCTTGGCGATGGGGTCGGCCTCACCGGTCAGCAGCGACTCGTCGACTTCCAGGTTCGCCTCCTCGACGATCTCGCCGTCGACGACGACCTGATCCCCGGGGCCCAGCTCGATGATGTCGTCCAGCACCACCTCGGCGGGCGGCACCGCTCGGGCGCCGGATTGCCTGCGCACCAAGGGTTTCGCCTGCCCGACGATCGCCAGCTTGTCCAGGGTCTGCTTGGCCCGGATCTCTTGGACCATGCCGACGACACTGTTGGCGATGATCAGCAGCCCGAACATGCCGTTGATCAGCGAACCGGTCGCCAGCACGATCAGCAGCAGCACCCCCAGTATCGCGTTGATCCGGGTGAAGACGTTGGCGCGCACAATATCGGTGATGCTGCGCGTGGCGCGTTCGCGCACCGCGTTGGTCTTGCCGTCGGCCACCCGCTGCGCCACTTCGGCGTCGGTCAGGCCAGACGTAGCAGCGAGAGTCATCGCGTGAAGGTCCCCAGCTTGTCGGAGTCGTAGTATTCCAAGTTCAGCGAAGGCGTCGGCGAACCAGAAAACGTAGCCTTGGAAATCGTTCCCGGTGGGGCGTTTTCGTCGGTCAGGCCGAAGGTGAAGGTGTCGCCGTCCCAGTGGGTGAGGGTGAGCGTCCGGTGCCTCGGACCCATCGCCAGTTGCAGCGCGCCGTCGTGTTCGGTGACGACGGCCGGTCCCCAGTAGTCGCTGGCGTAGATGCCGGCGTAGTCGCCGAGGGGTCTGGCCGGTGCGGGGTTGGCCGGGGGTTGCTTGCCGACCAATGACCCCAGCGGGTTGTTCAGCCAGCCGATCGCCTTGTTGTACAAGGGCCCCCAGTCCTCGCGAATGTGGCCGTACTGGACGAGGTCCATGAATTCGGCGGTCAGCGTTTCCGGGATGCCGTAGGGCGCGGCGTTGGTCAGCGCGATGATGCCCAAATCCTCGGCGGGCAGCGCGACGAAGTTGGTCGCCGCGCCCAGATCGAAAGCGCCCGAATGGCTGTACTCGGTGCGTCCCGAAGAATCCACCGAGGAGTTGAAACCGTATCCATAAAACCCGGTGCGCGCCTGCGGAGTTTTCGCGGGCGCCGATACCACCTGCGGGCTGACGGCGGGCAGCAGCGCTTCCGGCGAGACGATCCGCCGGCCGTCGTAGGTTCCGTTGCCCAGCAACATCATCAGCCAACGGGCCATGTCGTTCACCGATGAGCTGACGCCGCCCGCGGGCGACTGGGCATCGGGGTCACGCTGGAACCGGGCCTGCCACGTGCCGTCGATCTTGATGTGGTTGACCGCATGGTTGGGCCGGGCGAGGAAATCGGCGAACCGCGAGCTGGTCGACGTCATGCCCAGCGGGCGGTAGAGCACCTCGTCGGACAGGTCCTCCCACGGCTTGCCCGCCGCGGCCGCCACCGCCTCCGCCCCGGCGGTGATCCCATAGTTGGTGTAGGCGTAGCTGATTCGGAACGGGTCCAGCGGCAGGTACTTGAGCCGCTCGAGCGTTTGCCGACGGTCGTAGCCCAGGTCTTCGAGCTTGTCACCGGCGTGGTCGGGCAGCCCGGAGCGATGCGCATACAGGTCGCCGACGGTCACATGGCCGGTGACATAGGGATCGCTCAGCGCGAACCACGGCAGCTTGGCCGCGACGGGCGTGTCCCAGGCGACAACGTTGTCGCTGACTTCGTGCGCGATCACGGTCGCGCCGACCGATTTGGACACCGACGCCAACTGGAAGACGGTGTCGGCGTCCACCTTGTTGTCCTGCCCCTGCCCCTTGCTGACGTCTTTGACGCCAAAACCTTTGGCGTACAATATTTTCCCGTCGTGCACAATGGCCACGGCCATTCCGGGGATGCCGCTGCTTCTCATCAGGTCGCCGACCAGTCCGTCGACCTTGGCGACGGCCTCGTCGATGCGGCCGGCGGGGATCGATACGCCGAAGACCTGGTTGGGCGGGACGTCGGACAGTGTGGACGGCGGCCCGGCGGTCGGCTGGCCGGAACCGCAACCCGTCAGCCCGAGCAGCGCCGCGGCGATGGCGGCCATGGCCGCGCGTGTGGTCACCCGCGCACCCTAACGCGGTGACGATGCGCGTCGCGGGAACCTACAGCCGCCACCAGGGATCGGATTCCTCCGGCGCCGCGGGATCGATGCGTTGACCGGGCAGCGGCACCGCCACGTTCACGCCCTCGGGTCCCGCGGCGGCGAGCAGGCGCTCAACCGGTTCCGCCCACGGGTGGGGGGCCAACCGGAAAGTGCCCCAATGGATTGGCACCAGCAGCCCACCGTCGGTGACGTCCAGGTGCGCCCGCACCGCCTCCTCGGGGTTCATGTGCACGTCAGGCCACGCCGTGTTGTAGGCCCCGATGGGCAACAGGGTCACGTCGAACGGTCCGTGGTCGGCGCCGATCTGCGCGAAGCTCTTGGTGTAGCCGGTGTCGCCGCCGAAGTACGCGCGGTGGGCGGGGCCGACGAACGCCCACGACGCCCACAGCGTCGTGTTGCGGTCCAGAAAGCGTCCCGAAAAGTGCCGCGCCGGTACACAAACCACCGTGAGCTCGTCGACCTTGGCGCTCTGGTGCCAGTCGAGCTCGACGATGCGGTGCTCGGGTATCCCCCACCTGCGCAGGTGGGCCCCGATGCCGAGCGGCACGAAGAACGGGGCCCGCTGGGTGCGGGCCAGCGCCAGGACCGTGTCGATGTCGAGGTGGTCGTAATGGTCATGGCTGATCACCACCGCATCGACGGCGGGCAGCGCCTCGAGTTGGATCGGCGGCGGGTGCAGCCGCTGCGGGCCGACGACGTCGGAGGGCGAACACCGGTCGCTCCACACCGGATCGGTGAGCACCCGGTAGCCGTCGATCTCCAGCAGCGCCGTGGAATGGCCGAACCAGCTGACGGCCAGCCGGCTCGGGTCGGCGTCGAGGATTCCCGGCGACGCCAGCGGGATCGGCCCCTTCGGCCGGCTGCCGCCCCGGTTCCCGATCAGCTCCCAGGCGACCAGCCGCAGTTGCTCGCGGTCCATCCTGGCTTCCGAGGGGGGCTCGAGGTTGACGAAGGCGCCGTCGCGGTAGTTCGGCGACCCGGCCGTCACCGCGGCGATCGAGGCGGGGTGGGCGCCGAGCGCGTCCGGCGCGCCGTGCAGCGCTCGCACCAGCCAACTTCCGGCCGCCAGCGACGCCGTACCGGCGACCAGCCGCAGCGTCCCCCGCATGATCGTCAGGCCCCCTGGAACTTCGGCGGCCGCTTCTCGATCCGGGCGACCTGGGCTTCGATGACGTCTTGGCTGCTCCAGGCCTTATCGAAGAGTTCCTTGTGCACCGGCCCGGCCTCCTCGATGGCGCCATCGTCGTTGAGCACCCGCTTGGCATGCTGGATCGCCAGCGGCGCCAGCCCGGCGATCTCGGCCGCCCAAGCCTGCGCGTCGGCGAGCGTGCCGATGCGGTTGGCCATCCCCGTTTGCAGCGCCACGTCGGCGGGCAGCTTCTCCGCCGTCAGCAGCATGGCCCGGGCGCGGCCGTGGCCGACGAGCGAGGACAACCGCCGGATGCTCCAGTTGTCCAGTGCCAGACCATATTTCGAGGTGGGGAACTGGAAGAACGCGTCGGGTGCCACCACCCGCAGGTCGCATTGCATGGCCAGTTGCAGGCCAGCGCCGATCGCCGGGCCGTTGATGGCCCCGATGACCGGGATCAGCGTGGCGTCGAGCACCCTGTGCAGCTCGACGAGCCGGTCGGGGTAGTCGGCGGCGAAGGCGTCCCCGGACAGGTCCGCGCCGGCGCAGAACACCGTGCCCTGACCGGTCAGCACGATCGCGCGGGTGGAGCCGTCGCCCGCCTTCAGCACCGCCTCGCGCAGCTCCTCGACCAGCTCGGAGTTCAAGGCGTTGCGGCGCTCGGGACGCTGCAGCTCGATGGTCATCACGGCCTCGGCCTGGGTAACACCGATCATGGCAGCCACCCTATATAGCCTCGTCTCGTGAGTCGTATCACGGCTGGTGAACTGCGCGATGCGGTGCTAGACGAAAATTCCTTTCTCCGCTGGGACACCGAGCCGCTGGCGGTGCCGGTCAGCGCGTCCTACGCCCGAGAGCTGGCCGACGCCCGCGCCGCGACGGGTCTGGACGAATCGGTGTTGACCGGCGAGGGGCGCGTCTTCGGGCGCCGGGTCGCGGTAGTGGTGTGCGAGTTCGGCTTCCTGGGCGGTTCGATCGGTGTCGCGGCGGCCGAACGGATCACCGCCGCGGTGCAGCGGGCCACGGCCGAGGGGCTGCCGCTGCTGGCCTCGCCGAGCTCCGGCGGCACCCGCATGCAAGAGGGCACGGTCGCGTTTCTGCAGATGGTGAAGATCGCCGCGGCCGTGCGGCTGCACAAGCAGGCACACCTGCCGTACCTGGTGTACCTGCGCAATCCGACGACCGGCGGGGTGTTTGCGTCGTGGGGCTCGCTGGGCCACGTCACGGTCGCCGAGCCGGGCGCGTTGATCGGCTTCCTGGGCCCGCGCGTCTACGAACTCCTCTACGGCGAACCGTTCCCCGAGGGCGTGCAGACCGCGGAGAACCTGCAGCGCCACGGCGTGATCGACGGCGTCATCCCGCTTGATGAGCTGCGCCGCACCCTGCACCGCGCGATGACCGTCATCGCCGACGCCCCCGAACCGCTGCCCGCCCCGGCGCCACCCGAACCGACGCCCGACGTTCCCGCGTGGGATTCGGTGGTGGCGTCGCGACGGCCGGACCGGCCCGGGGTGGGGCTGTTGCTGCGGCACGGCGCCACCGACCGGGTGCTGCTGTCCGGGACCGGCCAGGGCGAGGCGGCGACGACGGTGTTGGCGCTGGCCCGCTTCGCCGGCCAGCCGGTGGTGGTGCTGGGCCAGCAGCGACTGACGGGTGGTCTGGTGGGGCCGGCCTCGCTGCGGGAAGCCCGGCGCGGCATGGCGCTGGCCGCCGAGCTGCGGCTGCCGCTGGTGCTGGTGATCGACACCGCGGGGCCGGCCCTGTCGGCCGCGGCCGAACAGGGCGGGCTGGCCGGCCAGATCGCCCAGTGCCTGGCCGAGCTGGTGACACTGGATACGCCGACGGTGTCGGTGCTGCTGGGCCAGGGCAGCGGCGGGCCGGCGCTGGCGATGGTGCCCGCCGACCGGGTGCTGGCGGCGTTGCACGGCTGGCTGGCGCCGCTGCCGCCCGAGGGGGCCAGCGCGATCGTCTTCCGCGACACCGATCACGCCCCGGAACTCGCTGCGGCACAGGGCATCCGATCGCGTGATCTTCTGGAGTCTGGAATTGTTGACGCCGTCGTGCCGGAGCATCCCGACGCCGCCGACGAGCCGGTCGAGTTCGCGCAGCGGTTGGCGCGGGCCATCGCCGCCGAGGTGCAGGCGCTGCGCGATCTTCCCGCCGCCGAACGGCTGGCGGCCCGGTTGCGGCGCTACCGCAACATCGGTCTGCCCGCCACCTAGCCCCGCGAGCAGACGCAAATGTCCCGGTTTCCTCGGCGTTTCGGGTGCTTTTGCGACTGCTCGGCCCCCAGGTCGCGCCTCCCACAGCGATAGTCGACAATCAGGCAAAATGGGCCGCATGGACACTGGAGCTAGCTCACCGCGGGTCTTGGTCGTCGACGACGATTCAGATGTGCTCGCGTCGCTCGAACGCGGTCTGCGGCTGTCCGGATTCGAGGTGTCGACCGCGGTCGACGGCGCCGAGGCGTTGCGCAGCGCCACCGAGACGCGCCCGGACGCGATCGTGCTCGACATCAACATGCCCGTGCTGGACGGCGTCAGCGTGGTCACGGCGCTGCGCGCCATGGACAACGACGTCCCGGTCTGCGTGCTGTCCGCCCGCAGCTCGGTCGACGATCGGGTGGCGGGCCTGGAGGCCGGCGCCGACGACTACCTGGTCAAGCCCTTCGTGCTGGCCGAGCTGGTGGCGCGGGTCAAGGCGCTGCTGCGCCGCCGCGGCGCCACGGCCACGTCGTCCTCGGAAACCATCACGGTGGGCCCGCTGGAGGTCGACATCCCGGGCCGGCGCGCCCGTGTCAACGGCGTCGACGTCGACCTGACCAAGCGGGAATTCGACCTGCTGGCGGTGCTGGCCGAACACAAGACCGCGGTGCTGTCCCGCGCGCAGCTGCTCGAGCTGGTGTGGGGTTATGACTTCGCCGCCGACACCAACGTCGTCGATGTGTTCATCGGATACCTGCGCCGCAAGCTGGAGGCGAACGGCGGCCCCCGGCTGCTGCACACCGTGCGCGGAGTGGGATTCGTACTGCGCATGCAGTAATCAGGTCGGCCGGCCATGAAGTTCCTGTCCCGAATCCTGACCCGGACGCCCTCGCTCCGGGCCCGGGTCGCGGTCGCGACGGCCATCGGCACCGCGATCGTGGTGGTCATCGCCGGAGCGGTGGTGTGGTTCGGCATCACCAGCGCCTGGAAGGAACGCCTGGATCGCCGCCTGGACGAGGCTGCGGGTTTCGCCATCCCCTTCCTGCCCCGCGGTCCCGACGACATCCCCCGCACCCCCAACGATCAGGACACCGTGATCACCGTGCGGCGCGACGGCCAGGTCAAGTCCAACTCGGACGTCACGCTGCCGCCGCTGGACGTGGGCTATGCCGACACCTACATCAACGGGGTGCGCTATCGAGTGCGAACGTTGGAGGTCCGCGCGCCGCAGCCGGCGACGCTGGCGGTGGGCGCGACCTACGACGACACCATCGCCCAGACCAACAACCTGCATCGGCGGGTGATCCTGATCTGCGCGTTGTCGATCGGCGCGGCGGCGGTATTCGCTTGGCTCCTGGCGGCTTTCGCGGTGCGGCCGTTCAAACGCCTGGCCCAGCAAGCCCGTTCGATCGATGCCGACGAACGCCCGCAGGTGGCGGTGCGTGGCGCCAGCGAGGCGGTCGAGATCGCCGAAGCCATGCGCGGGATGCTGCAGCGCATCTGGACTGAACAGGACCGGACCAAGGATGCGCTCGCGTCGGCGCGCGACTTCGCCGCCGTGTCCTCGCACGAACTGCGCACCCCGCTGACCGCGATGCGCACCAACCTCGAGGTGCTGTCCACCCTGGACATGCCCGACGACCAGCGCAAGGAGGTGTTGGGCGACGTGGTCCGCACGCAGTCGCGGATCGAGGCCACGTTGACCGCCCTCGAGCGACTGGCCCAGGGCGAACTGTCGACGGCCGACGACCACGTGCCCGTCGACATCACCGAGCTGCTGGACCGCGCCGCGCACGACGCCGCCCGGATCTACCCGGGGGTCGACGTTTCGCTGGTGCCGTCACCCACCTGCATCATCGTCGGGTTACCGGCCGGGTTGCGCCTGACCGTCGACAACGCGATCGCCAATGCCGTCAAGCATGGCGGCGCCACCCGCGTCCAGCTGTCGGCGGTCAGCTCGCGCGCCGGTGTCGAGATCGCGATCGACGACAACGGCAGCGGCGTGCCCGAGGACGAACGACAGGTGGTCTTCGATCGGTTTTCTCGCGGATCGACGGCCTCCCATTCCGGGTCGGGCCTTGGGCTGGCGCTGGTGGCCCAACAGGCCCAGCTGCACGGCGGGACCGCTTCGCTGGAGAGTAGCCCGCTCGGTGGTGCTCGGCTGGTGTTGCGGATCCCCGCCCCCAGCTAGCGCTCTACGGGTTGTCCTCGTGGTCGCGCCACGGCGTGAAACCGGCTTGCTGCGCGGACTTTTCGTCCCGAAACCAAACCTGGGCGGTGGTCGAGTCGTAGGACGGATCGTCGGGCGTGAGATACAGGCTTTCGGCCATCCGGGCCTTGATCAGGAATCCCGCCGGGCCGCCACCCTCAGGGCCTGCGTCGGCGGAGCCCGGGCCGTACGGCGCGCGGGGCGTCACCGCTATTTTGGTGGTCGGCGATTCCTTGGCGACCGGGATCTTCGTGGTGCGCCGTTCGGTGGCCGGGATTGTCGTGGTGCGCTTCTCGGTGATCGGGATCCGGGTGGTGTCGGACTCGCGCGCCGCCCGCTCATCCCGCGAATCCCGCACCGGCGCTTGGGTTTTGGCGGGAGTGATCATCAGCGCGAGCGTCAGCGCCAGTCCCAGCGCGAAGGACAGGCCGAAAAGCCACCAGTTCACGTGGGTCATCGCACGCCCTCGCGCACCCGGTCGAGGATCGTGGCGATCACCCAGGCGACGGCCGAGCCCGCCAGGAAAGCGAGCAGGTACCACAGCCACCCGATGACGAAGTCCATGCCGAATGCTCCTCAGCTCACCACGATTTCGACCCGGCGATTCTGGGCGCGACCGTCGTCGGTGCCATTGGGCGCGACCGGGTTGGCCGAGCCGAAACCCGTGGTGGTCAAGCGGTCGCCAGGCACGCCATGGGCTTCCAGGAACGCCGCGACGGTTTGGGCGCGCTGTTCGCTCAACGGAACGTTCAGGCTGGTATTGCCGGTGCTGTCGGCGTAGCCGTTGATCGCCACGCGAGCGTTCGGGCATGCCTTGAGTTTGTCGGCGACCCCGGTCAGGACCTGCTCGTCGGGCGCGGTCAGGTTACCGAGGTTCGACTCGAAGGTGAGCGCACCGTCGGTCAGGGTGTTGATCGCCGACTGCAGGTTGGCGCACGACGCGGCGGCACCGGGCGGCGCAGACGTCGGTGAGTTAATGGCAAGGTTGTCAACGACATTCAGGTTGGACCAGACCCGCTTGGCATCGGTGTCGATGGTGTCCTTCTGGTCCGGCGACGCCGCGGTGCCGGCCAGCGTGATGGTGTCGCCGCCGACCGTGAGCGTGAAATCGGCGATCGACGCGCTGTCGGCGAAAACCGGTTTGGCCTTGGCGAAATCGAGGGCGTCGACGGCCGGGTCGATGCGGATCTGGTCGACGACGCCGACGCCGGCCGGCAGCGCGCTGCCGAGCACCTTCAGCAACGCGGCTTTGGCGGACTCGTCGGGAAAGGCCCCGGTCAGGGTGACGCTGTCGCCGCTGCGGGCCATCGAGAACGCGGCCAACGAAATCGTCGGCGCGCCACCGCTGGTCGAGGGCGCCGGCGACCCGCGACCGGACGCCGATCGGGTCGAGACCGCGTGGCCGATCACGGCCAGCAGAAGTGGGATGATCACCAGGGCGATCAGCCAGGGCAGGCCGAGCCGTTTGACGCTCACGACGGCCCTCCCTCATCTCACTCGCCCGGGCCGGTCCGGGTGCCAGGCGATATGCAGCCTACCGATTCACCACCCCCCGGGTCGGGCACACTGGAGCGATGGCCAACGGCAGTAAACCGACCGACAACGACACCCTCGCCGTCATTCGCGACCTGGTCGCCGAGGAGAAGGCGCTGCGGGCCCAGTTGCAGCGCGGGGACATCGACACGTCCGAAGAACATGACCGCCTCCGCCGGGTAGAGGTCGAACTCGACCAGTGCTGGGACCTGCTGCGGCAGCGCCGTGCGCTGCGCGAGAGCGGCGGGGACCCCCGAGAGGCGGAGGTGCGGCCGCCCGACGAGGTCGAGGGCTACCTGAGCTGAGCGACCATGCGACCGACGCCGACGCCGTAATCGTCGGGGGCGGCCACAACGGTCTTGTCGCCGCCGCGTACCTGGCCCGCGCCGGTCTGCGGGTGCGCCTGCTGGAACGGCTGGAGCACATCGGCGGTGCCGCGGTCTCGGCGCAAGCCTTCGACGGCATCGACGTCCGGGTATCGCGCTACTCCTACCTGGTCAGCCTGCTGCCGCCGAGCATCGTCCGGGATCTGGGCGCCGCGGTGCGGCTGGCGCGACGGCCGTTTTCGTCCTACACCCCCGACCCGGCGAGCGGCGGGCGCGGCGGGCTGCTGATCGGGTCGCCCGCCGACACCTTCGGCGCCATCGGGGCCGCCGGGGACGCGCGGGGCTTCGCCGACTTCTACCGACGCTGCCGGCTGGTGACCGAACGCCTCTGGCCGACCCTGCTCGAACCGCTGCCCACCCGCGATGGCGCCCGCCGGCGCGTGATGGCAGGCGACGAGCGCCGCGCCGCTGCCGCGTGGCGGGCCATGATCGACGAGCCCATCGGGCATGCCATCGCCGACGCCGTGGCCAACGACGTGGTTCGCGGGGTGATCGCGACCGACGCCCTGATCGGCACCTTCGCCCGCCTCGACGAACCGACGCTGACACAGAACGTCTGCTTCCTGTATCACGTGCTCGGCGGCGGCACCGGAGACTGGGACGTCCCGATCGGCGGCATGGGCGCGGTGACCACCGCCCTGGCCGCGGCGGCGGTCCGCCATGGCGCCCAAATATGCACCGGCGCAGACGTTTACGCCGTCGACCCGGCCGGCGAAGTGCGCTATCGCGCCGGGGAGGACGACCATCGCCTTACCGCCCGGTTCGTCCTGGCCGGCGTCGCACCCACCGTCCTGGCCGGACTACTCGGCGAAGAACCGGCGCCCGCGGCGGGCGGCGCGCAGGTGAAGGTGAACATGGTGCTGGCGCGGCTGCCCCGGCTACGCGACCACGCCGTCACACCCGAACAGGCCTTCGCCGGGACCTTCCACGTCAACGAGACCTGGACACAGCTCGACACCGCCTACGCGCAGGCCGCCGCGGGCCTACCGCCGCATCCCTTGCCGTGCGAGGCCTACTGCCACTCGCTGACCGATCCCAGCATCCTGTCGGCGGACCTGCGCGACGCGGGAGCGCACACGATGACGGTGTTCGGCCTGCACACCCCGCATTCGCTGTTCGACGGCGCCGACGCCGACGCGCTGCGCCATCGGCTGACCGACGACGTGCTCGCATCGATGAATTCCGTTCTGGCCGAACCGATTCAAGACCTGTTGCTGACCGACGCGCAGGGCCGCCCCTGCCTCGAGACCACCACCACGCTGGATCTCGAGAAGACGCTGCACATGAGCGGCGGCAACATCTTCCACGGCGGCCTGTCCTGGCCGTTCGCCGAGGATGACGACCCGCTGGACACGCCGGCGCGGCAATGGGGTGTGGCCACCGCACACGATCGAATCATGCTGTGCGGCTCCGGAACCCGCCGCGGTGGAGCGGTGTCGGGGGTCGGCGGCCACAACGCCGCGATGGCGGTGCTGGCGGCGCTCGATCACCGGTCGTGATCAGTGCAACATCGCGGCTCGGCAGAGCACCACGAATGCCGCCAAGAGGAGTAGCGCGATGTTGACCGCGACCGCGCGGCGTTCGTGCAGCCGCGTGTGCGCCCACGCGGCGCCGACCATGACCACGCACAGGCCCGCCGCTGCGAGCGGCGTCAAGATCAGCGCAATGCCCGTCAGTCCCGGCGCGACAAGTCCTGCCGCGGCGAGGATCTCCGATGCGGCGGTGAAACGGACGACCGGCATGGGAAACATGGCGATGCCGGTCTGACCCGTGGCCAGTAGTCGTTCGCGGCTGAATGTGAGCTTGACCGTTCCGGACAGGGCGAATATCGCGGCCAGGACGATTTGTGCTGACCATAGCGCGGCGTTCATCGTCTTCCTTTCTTTCGAGCGGACGCCCCTGAGACGAACGACGGCCGCCGCGCGTGACATCGGTGGGCGATCCAGCTCGCTACCTGTCACACCACCGACGGCTCGGTCGTCTACAGAACATGACGACTCCTCCTACCGACCCCCCGCCCGGCGACAGTGCCGAACAGCAAGGGGACGCGGCCGAGCTGCGGCCGCTGCTGTTCGCCATCGCCTATCGCATGCTCGGCAGCGTCAACGACGCCGAGGACATCGTGCAGGGAACGTATCTGCGCTACCTCGACTACTTGCAGCACGGTCACCACGTCGAGTCACCGCGCTCGATGTTGACCACCATCGCAACCCGCCTCGCGATCGACCATCTGCGCTCCGCCCGCGTGCAACGCGAAAAGTACCTGGGCCCTTGGCTTCCCGAGCCACTGATCACCTCGACCGTTCCCGACGCCGCCGATGTTGCCGTCATGTCCGACTCGGTATCGATGGCGTTTCTGCTGCTGCTGGAGACGCTCTCACCCGTGGAGCGCGCCGTTTTCTTGCTGCGCGAGGTGTTCGCCTACGACTACGCCGACATCGCGCGCATCGTCGACAAGTCACCGGCCAATTGCCGCCAATTACTCAACAGGGCCCGCCGACACATCGCGGCGGGGCGCCGCCGCTTCGACGCCGACGCCACGCGCCGCGATCAGCTCGCCGATCGCTTTTTCGCCGCGGCCCAGAATGGTGATCTGGACGATCTGGTGCAATGGCTGGCCGACGACGTGTCCTTCTACGGCGACGGGGGCGGTATCGGCCGCGGACTGCCGCGACCGATCTTCGGCCGAAACCGCGTGCACCGGGCCCTGGCCGCAATCATGGGTGCCTACCGCAGTCTCGGCGTGCGACTGCAGCGTGCACAGATCAACGGGCAACCTGGCGTGCTCGCCTTCGACCCCGACGGCGCGTTGATCAACGTCCTGACCCTCGACATCTACGGCGGAAGCATCTGCACCATCCGCTCGGTGATCAATCCGCACAAACTCGAACACCTTGGATTCGCCCTGTCGCCCCTGGCGCGCCGCGATCCGGTGACCCGTCGTGCGGACCGGGAAGCACCGCGCGCATGAATAGGGGTTTTTCATACGATCGTCTTCGCGCGGTCCGCGGACGTCGGCACGTTAACCATGAACCGTCCGTCCAAGTTGAACGCGCTGCACCGACCTCGACCCAGGGAAAGGAACAGTAACCATGCGCACGCCTGTCACCGCCGACGATCGCTCGCAGCGCACCCGGTCATTCGCGCGCGTGCTCGGACCGTTTATCGCCGTGGTCCCTGCGATTGTCGCGATCAGGGCAGCAAGCATCGGGAACGAACTGTCCGGTTTCTCGAGCGACCCGATGTGGCCGTGGGCGCTGGGTGCGCTCTTGTTTTTCTGCGGCCTGTTCGTCGTGGCGTTCCACCAGTATTGGCGTAGCGTCGCCGCCGTGATCATCTCGCTGTTCGGCTGGTTCCTGCTGCTGCGGGGTTTCGCGCTGCTCGCCATGCCGCAGACGATCGTCAAGGGGGCGCAAACCGCGACCCACACGTCGGGGGCAGCGATCATCGCCGTGCGGATCGGTTTCGGGTTGCTCGCGCTGTGCGGCGTCTACCTCGCGTACGTGGGCTGGCTCAAAAAGGCCGACTGACCGGGCGCCGCGCTACCGGCGCCAAGACAGTTACCGCGCGTCGATGGTGACGTAGTCGCGCTCGGTGTAACCGGTGTAGATCTGGCGCGGCCGACCGATCTTGCTGTCGCCCTCGTCGTGCATCTCGCGCCAGTGCGCGATCCACCCGGGCAGCCGCCCCAGCGCGAACAGGACGGTGAACATCCGGGTCGGGAAGCCCAGCGCCCGGTAGATCAGGCCGGTATAGAAGTCGACGTTGGGGTACAGCTTGCGCTCGATGAAGTAGTCGTCGGTGAGCGCGGCCTCTTCCAGTTGCTTGGCGATGTCCAGCAGGTCGTCGTCGCCGCCGAGCTTGGCCAGGATCTTGTCGGCCTGCTCCTTGACGATGCGGGCGCGCGGGTCGTAGTTCTTGTAGACGCGGTGCCCGAAGCCCATCAACTTCACGCCGGCTTCGCGGTTCTTGACCTTGCGCACGAATTCGCTGACGTCGTCGTCGCTTTGGCGGATCTTCTCGAGCATCTCGAGCACCGCCTGGTTGGCGCCACCGTGCAGCGGCCCCCACAGCGCGTTGATCCCACCGGAGATCGAGGTGAACAGGTTGGCCTGGGAGGACCCCACCAGCCGGACCGTCGAGGTCGAACAGTTCTGTTCGTGGTCGGCGTGCAGGATGAGCAGCATGTCCAGTGCCCGAACGATTTCGGGATCCGCCTCATACGGCTCGGCGGGCAGCCCGAACGTCATCCGCAGGAAGTTCTCCACCAGCGACAGGGAGTTGTCCGGGTAGAGGAACGGCTGGCCGACGGACTTCTTGTAGGCGTAGGCCGCGATGGTCGGCAGCTTGGCCAGCAACCGGATCGTCGAGAGCTCGACGTCCTCGGTGTCCATCGGGTCGAGCGAGTCAGGGTAGTAGGCGGACAGCGCGTTGACCGCGCTGGACAACACCGGCATCGGGTGAGCGTTGCGCGGGAAGCCGTCGAAGAATCGCTTGAGGTCCTCGTGCAGCATGGTGTGCAGCTGGATCCGCTTGGTGAAGTCGGCCAGCTGCTCCTTGTCGGGCAGTTCGCCGTAGATCAAGAGGTAGCTCACCTCGATGAAGGTCGACTTCTCGGCGAGCTGCTCGATCGGGATGCCGCGGTAGCGCAGGATGCCCGCGTCGCCGTCGATGTAGGTGATGGAGCTCTTGCACGAAGCGGTGTTGACGAAGCCGTTGTCGAACGTGGTGTAGCCGGTCTTGGACAACAGCGAGCCCAGCGCGATGCCGTCAGCGCCGTCGGTGGCCTTGACGATCTCCAGGTCGGTTTCACCGCCCGGGTACTTCAAAGTGGCGGTGTCGTCGGTGTCTGCCACGAGAACCCCTTTGCGCTCTGGCTGATATGGCTGCTGACTTGGTGCTTACTGCAAAAGGTAGTCGTTATGACGATGGGACGCCTGCCCGGGGTCGAGTCCGCTGGTCACGCCAGCAATCGACCCCGTCACGCCGCGGCGCAACGTGCATCATCAGCGGGTTAGGGCTGCAGGCGTTCCACCCGACCCCCGGTGATGCGGATGCGGTTGTGCAACCGATTTTCCCGGCCCTGCCAGAACTCCACCAGCTCCGGGGCGATGAGGTAGCCACCCCAGCCCGGCGGGACCGGGACCCGCTCGCGATCGGCGAACCGGGCGGTCACTTCCTCCAGCTGGTCGAGCAGGGCCGCGCGTGAGGCGATCGGCCGCGACTGTTGCGACGCCCACGCGCCCAGTTGCGACCCGCGCGGCCGCTTGGACCAGTAGTCCTCGGTGACCTCCGCGGCGACCTTGCGCACCGGGCCGCGGACGTGGACCTGGCGGCCGAGCTGATACCACGGAAACGTGGCCGAGGCGTACGGCGTCGCGGCCAGATCATCGCCCTTGGCCGAGTCATAGTTGGTGAAGAAAGTGATCCCGGTCTCGTCGACGCTCTTGCACAGCACCGACCGGCTGGCCGGCCTGCCGTCGGCGGTCACGGTGGCCAGCACCAACGCGTTGGGCTCGGCGACCCCCGCCCGCTCGGCGTCGCCGATCCATTTGCGCAACAACGAAACCCAGCCGTCGCGCAACCAATCCGCGTCGAGATCCGGGCTGCCGTCTTTTTCCACTGATCCGTATTCCACACGCATTCTTTGCAGGTGCTCATTTCCTGGCGCCGGGTCTGGTCCTGCCATCGCGTCCACGCTACCGGCGCTTGCTACCGGCCGGTAGCGTCGGCCCGATCCGGGGGTGCGAGAATTTTCGGCATGACTGTGGTCCCCGAAGACTTTGTCCCCGGCCTGGAAGGCGTGGTCGCCTTCACCACCGAAATTGCCGAGCCGGATAAAGACGGCGGTGCGCTGCGCTACCGCGGTGTCGACATCGAAGATTTGGTAACGCAACAGGTCACGTTCGGCGACGTGTGGGCGCTGCTGGTCGACGGCAAGTTCGGCCACGGCCTACCGCCCGCCGAGCCCTTCCCGCTGCCCATCCACACCGGCGACGTACGCGTCGACGTGCAGGCGGGCCTGGCGATGCTGGCCCCCATCTGGGGGTACAAGCCGCTGCTGGACACCGACGACGACACCGCCCGCGACCAGCTGGCCCGGGCCTCGGTGATGGCCCTGTCCTACGTCGCGCAGTCGGCGCGCGGGATATACCAGCCCGCCGTCCCGCAACGGGTCATCGACGAATGCGACACGGTCACCGCCCGGTTCATGACGCGCTGGCAGGGCGAGCCGGACCCACGGCACGTCGAAGCGATTGACGCCTACTGGGTGTCGGCCGCCGAGCACGGCATGAACGCCTCGACGTTCACCGCGCGGGTGATCGCGTCGACGGGCGCTGACGTGGCGGCCGCGCTGTCCGGGGCGATCGGGGCGATGAGCGGCCCGCTGCACGGCGGGGCGCCGGCGCGGGTGCTGCCGATGATCGAGGAGGTCGAGCGCACCGGCGACGCGCGTGGTCTGGTGAAGAAGATCCTGGACAGCGGCGACAAGCTGATGGGCTTCGGGCACCGGGTCTACCGCGCGGAGGACCCGCGGGCGCGGGTGCTGCGCGCCACCGCCGAACGGCTGGGGGCGCCGCGCCACGAGGTCGCCGTCGCGCTCGAGCAGGCGGCCCTGGCCGAGCTGCGCGAGCGCCGTCCGGACCGGGCCATCGAGACCAACGTCGAGTTCTGGGCCGCGGTGATGCTGGACTTCGCCCGCGTGCCGGCCAGCATGATGCCGGCGATGTTCACCTGCGGCCGCACCGCGGGCTGGTGCGCGCACATTCTCGAGCAGAAGCGGCTCGGCAAGCTGGTCCGGCCGTCGGCCATCTACGTGGGCCCGGCCCCGCGCAGCCCGGAGTCCGTCGAGGGCTGGGACCGCAGCCTCACCAACGCCTGACGCCCCCCGGTTGTCGGTACCCGGCGATCTAATGGTTGTCGTCGCGATGAGTTTCTGTCGCCGGCGCAGTCATAAGTCGTGAACCTGCCCGTCATGGGCAGGACAGGGAACCGATAGCAAGGAGAACCAGCATGGCGATCAACATCGAACCCGCACTGTCCCCGCACCTGGTGGTCGATGACGCCGCCGCGGCAATCGACTTCTACGCCAAGGCTTTTGGGGCCCAGGAGATCGGACGCGTGCCGCGTCCCGACGGCAAACTGGTGCACGCCGCGGTGCGGATCAACGG
Source organism: Mycobacterium sp. 1482292.6 (assembly GCF_001672995.1). NCBI lineage: Bacteria > Bacillati > Actinomycetota > Actinomycetes > Mycobacteriales > Mycobacteriaceae > Mycobacterium > Mycobacterium sp. 1482292.6. The sequence continues at coordinate 72,226 of NZ_LZKV01000125.1, forward strand.
TTTCACGGTGATGCTCAACGATGACTTCCCCGAAGTGTGCGGCGGCAAGTCGATGACGCCGACATCGCTGGGCGGCACCCCGGTGACGATCCACCTGACGGTCACCGACGTCGATGCCAGCTTCCAGCGCGCCCTGGACGCCGGTGCCACCGTGGTGACCCCGCTGGAGGACCAGTTCTGGGGTGACCGCTATGGCATGGTCGCCGACCCGTTCGGCCACCACTGGTCGCTGGGGCAGCCGGTCCGCGAGGTCAGCATGGAGGAGATCTCGGCGGCGATGTCCGGCCAGGGCGCCGGTTAGCGGCGGTTCGCCACCACCGGGACTAGCCAAGCAACCGGTCGAGCAGCCGGCGTCGTTGCGGCGGCGCCGGCTCTGCGGCGGCCGCGGCCGCGAGCATCGCGGAGACGTCGGTGAACTTGATGCGGGGGCGGCCGTGCTCGCTGCCGCGCGCGATTTCGGCGGCGTCGATGGCGCGCCATCCCGCGGCATCGATCGCGGCGGGCTGGCGGGCGTGCACCAGCCCGGCCAGCGCCTCGGGCTTGGCGATTGGATCGGCCAACTTGCCGGCGTTGAAATCGGCGACCAAAGACTGCACGGTCTGCAACGAGCAGGACTTGTTGGTCCCGATGAACCCGCTGGGTCCCCGCTTGATCCAGCCCGCGACGTAGGCGCCGGTCACCGGGTCACCGGAAACGGGGTCGACGACGCGACCCGCGTCGTTCGGCACGACTGCCGACGCTTCGTCGTAGGGCAGATCGCGAATCGGCTTGCCGCGGTAGCCAATCGACGTCAGCACCAGACCGGTTTCCAGAAGGCGCGTCTCGTCGGTGCCGGTGACCGAGAACTCCATCCCGGTGGCGCGCTGGTCCCCCCGCACCCGGTGCGGCGTTAGCCGATACGCCAGCCTGATTCTCGGGCGGGACGGCGGTGTCGCATCGTCGCCGAGCGTGCTCAAGATTTCCAGCTTGCGCTTGGTCAGAGCGTCCGACGCGGCCGCGAGATCGGCCGCCACCAGCTCGTGGTCCGCAGCGCTGAGCACCACCTCGGAGCTGCCGGTGAGCCCGATCAGCTCGGGCAACGTGAACGCCGACTGGGCGGGGCCGCGCCGGGCGGCGATCACCACCTCACGCACCGCCGAGGCGCGCAAGGCCGCCAGCGCGTGCTCGGCGATGTCGGTGCGGGCCAGCTCGTCGGGATCGGAGGTGAGCAACCGGGCGACATCGAGGGCGACGTTGCCGTTGCCGACGATCAGCACCCGCTCGTGGCTGAGATCGACCGGCAGATCGGCGAAGTCGGGATGCCCGTTGATCCACGCGACCAATTCGGTTGCCGTTCCGGTCCCCGGCAGGCCCATGCCCTCGATGTCCAGCCGGCGGTCATCGGGCGCGCCCACCGCATAGAGTACGGCGTGGTGGTGAGCGAGCAGGTCCGCGTGGCTCAGCTGCGTGCCGACCTCGACGTTGAGAAAGAACCGGAACCGGCGATCACCGGCGACCCGGTCGAACAGCCGGGTGACCCGCTTGGTGTTCTGGTGATCGGGCGCCACCCCGGCCCGCACCAAACCGTATGGGGTGGGCAGCTTTTCGAAGACGTTGACGCGCACGCCCCGCTGGGTCAGCAGTTCGTCGGCTGCGTACATCGCCGCGGGCCCCGATCCGACGATGGCGACCGTCAGGGGCTTGCGGCGGGCGCGGACCTCGGCGGCCGGGATCACCGGTGCCAGCTTCGACGTCGGCGGCAGCTTCTCGTCCTTCGGCCGGTCCGGGTAGAAGGACGCGTTGATCTCGATGAACGGCAACTGCTTGGAGTCCAGCCGGGTATCGGGCGCGATCGCGCCGACCGGGCAGGCGCTCACACAGGCACCGCAATCCACGCACGCCACCGGATCGATGTAGAGCATCTCGGAGGTGGCGAAGCCGGGCTCGTCCGGCGTCGGGTGAATGCAATTCACCGGGCATGCGAAAACACAGGACCCGTCGTTACAGCACGACTGGGTAATAACGTGCGGCATAAACGAACTCGCAGTGACTACGCAGCCGGGACCGCGGCCAGGTGCTGGCGCTGCGGCTCGCTGCGGTAACGCGACGGCTTGCCGTTGATCTTGCACAACCGCCACATCAACCGCGCCGAGCGCGTCTCCATCAGGCCGGTGTCGTAGGCCAACATCCGCACGTCACCGAACATGTCGCTGAGCCACTTCCGCGATTCCGGCGACCGGAAGAACAGTTCCTTCTTGACTTCCCGCGGGATGTCGAACTCGCGCCAGAAAGCCTTGGGCGGCACCACAATTGCGCGACAGAGCGCCTTCATGGTCAGCGGCAGGTACAGCGCGGTCCAGAATCGCTGCCTCTTGGTCAATTCCGGCACCCGCTTGCGCAGGAACTCGTGGGCGAACGAGATGTGGCGGGCCTCCTCGGCCACGTGGATCGCCATCACCTTCTCCATGATGGGGTGCAACGACTTGCCTTCGCGCAGAACGTTTTTCTGCGTGTGGTCGATGGGCTCCTCGCCGGCGAGCACGCCGATGAAGAACGCCACCGGCAGCGGGCCGGCCACCAGTGGAACCAACGGCGAGAGCCACTTGAGCATCCGCGGCATGCCCGGCACGTCGGCGCCGATGCGGTTCACCATCTCCTGGAACATCATGGTGTGGTTGCACTCTTCGACCGATTCGTGCAGGCAGTACCGGTACTCCGGCGATCCGTTGGGCACCCAGAACGTGTAGTTCATCAGGCCGCGAATCAGGATGGATTCGAAGTGCAGTCCCACCTTGGCCACGTTGGCCTGGCGCCACATCCCGATCTTGATCTTGCGCTCGTCGGACTGCGCCAGGTACCAGGGATGGCGGCCCAGCGGGTCGGTGTTCGGCAGGATCCATCGCGGATCGTTTTCGGTCACCGCGAACTCCGGTGAATCCCAATCGATGTCGGTGTACGGATTGAAGTTGCGCCGCACCGACCCCTCGGACAGTGTGGCAAGCATGTTGACGTATTCGGCGTCGTCGCGCACTTCCATGTTGCTGCGCCAACGCCGGACTAATCGCGTCCTAGCCATATCCAGGCCTCCCCAACGAGGTTTACATTTGGACGTGCTATGTCCAGACAGTACCGCAGGTACCGGATAATTCCTAGACCCCTTCCGGGCACTGTGACCTGACCGGTGGTCATGAATTTTTTATGCCCCGGATCACAGGCGATCAAACGCCTGGACACAGCCGAACAGGCCTTTTGCCCGGGCAGCCGAGGTTGGCGGTCGGCCTCGCACCGACCGGTCAACTCGGCTCACTACCCTGATGAGCATGGCTGACCAGCTCGAGATCCCCGCTGACATCAAACCCCGCGACGGCCGCTTCGGGTGTGGCCCGTCGAAGGTCCGGCCCGAGCAGCTGCAGGCGCTGACCACGACCGCCGCCCCGTTGTTCGGCACCTCGCACCGGCAGGCGCCGGTCAAGAATCTGGTGGGCCGGCTGCGCTCCGGACTAGCGGATCTGTTCTCGCTGCCCGAGGGCTATGAGGTGATCTTGGGCAACGGCGGCGCAACGGCGTTCTGGGACGCCGCGGCCTTCGGCCTGATCGACAAGCGCTCGTTACACCTGTCCTTCGGCGAATTCAGCTCCAAGTTCGCCTCGGCGGTCGCCAAGAACCCCTTCGTCGGTGAGCCCGTCGTCATCAAGGCGGACGCCGGCAGCGCCCCCGAGCCGCAGAGCGACCCGTCAGTGGACGTGATCGCCTGGGCGCACAACGAAACGTCGACCGGCGTCGCGGTGCCCGTCCGCCGGCCCGCCGACTCGGGCGACGCGCTGATCGTCATCGACGCGACGTCGGGCGCCGGCGGGTTGCCGGTCGACATCGCCGAGACCGACGCCTACTACTTCTCGCCGCAGAAGAATTTCGCCAGCGACGGGGGCCTGTGGCTGGCTATCATGAGCCCTGCGGCGCTGGCCCGCGTCGAGTCGGTCGCCGGCTCCGGCCGCTGGGTTCCCGACTTCCTGTCGCTGCCCATCGCGGTGGAAAACAGCCTGAAGGACCAGACCTACAACACCCCGGCGGTCGGCACCCTGGCGCTGATGGCCGAGCAGGTCGACTGGTTGCTGGGCAACGGCGGGCTGGACTGGGCCGTCAAGCGCACCGCGGACTCCTCGGGCAGGTTGTACTCCTGGGCCGAGGAGCGGCCCTACACCACACCCTTCGTCACCGACCCCAAGCTGCGCTCGCAGGTGGTGGGCACCATCGACTTCGCCGACGAGGTCGACGCCGCGGCCGTGGCGAAGGTGTTGCGGGCGAACGGCGTCGTCGACACCGAGCCGTACCGCAAACTCGGCCGCAACCAGCTGCGGGTGGGGATGTTCCCGGCCGTGGACCCCGACGACGTCAGCGCACTCACCCAATGCATCGACTGGGTCGTCGAGCGGTTGTAGTTCGGCGACGATGCTGCGCGGTACGGGCAGCTGAGGAGCCGGACAATTGAACACCGTCCGACCGGCAATCAGGGCGCAACCGCACAGCGTGTCAGCACAGGTGATGGGCGGTTGCTGGACTAAAGTGCGCACGTGACGGGTCCGTCGCTGACCTGCACGGAGCCTGCGAGGAGATAACCATGCGGGAACTCAAAGTGGTTGGGCTGGATGCCGACAGCAAACACGTCATCTGCGAGGGTGGCGATCCCGCGGAGCAGTTCAAGCTGGCGGCCGACGACCGCTTGCGAGCCCTGCTGCGCGACGCGGCCCTGTCCTCTGAGCAACCGCAGCTCGAGATTGAAGTCACCAACATGCTGAGCCCCAAAGAAATTCAGGCCAAGATCCGCGCGGGTGCCTCCGTCGAACAGGTCGCCGCCGCGTCAGGCTCGGAGGTGTCGCGGATCCGCCGCTTTGCTCACCCGGTGTTGCTGGAGCGCTTCCGCGCCGCGGAGCTGGCAACCGCCGCACACCCGATGCTCGCCGACGGTCCCGCGGTGCTGACCCTGCTCGAGACGGTCAGCGCCGCGCTGGTGACCCGCGGGCTGAGCCACGACAAACTCAGCTGGGACGCGTGGCGCAACGAGGACAACCGCTGGACGGTGCAGCTGGCATGGAAGGTCGGCCGGTCCGACAACCTCGCGCATTTCTGTTTCACGCCCGGTGCGCACGGCGGAACGGTGACCGCCATCGACGACGCGGCCAGCGCGCTGATCGACCCCAACTTCGAACGCCCGCTGCGGCCGGTGGCCCGGGTGGCGCACGTCGACTTCGAAGAGCCCGCCAAGCCGCCCGTCGCCGACGAAGCACCCGTCGCGGAACCGGACGAAAAGCCGGTGCACACCCGGCGGGGCAAGCCCGTCATCCCGGCGTGGGAGGACGTGCTGCTCGGCGTGCGCTCCGGCGGGCAGCGCTAAGCCGTCGTCAGGGCCAACAGCGCAACCCACGCCACCGCCACACCCACCGCGGCGCCCAGCACAAACCAGCGCAGGACGGGCGTACGCCGCCACCCCCACAGGGTCGGCGCCAGTCCCCCGGCCGCCACGACGTTGAGCCCGACGGCCAGCAGCGCGTGCACGCGAAGCAGCCCCAGACTGAGCACCACGATCGCGGCGGCGGTGACCGCCGCGACGAACGCGGCGACCGTCAAACCCGTTGCCCAGGGCACGGACTCGTCTCGCATCAGCCGGAGCCTAGTGTGACTGTCCATCGCCGCCTCTCGCCGTCGAGCGGGCCCGCTCGTAGAACGCCAACGCCGCCGCCGTCGCGACGTTGAGCGAATCGGTGCCGCGCGACATCGGAATGCGCACCCGCACATCACTGCACCGCAAGGTGGCCGGCGTCAGCCCCGGCCCCTCGGCGCCGACCAACACCGCGACGCGTTCGTCGCGCGCGGCCGTCATCGCCTCCGGCAAGGCGCAGGCGCTGGCCTGCGGAGTCATCGCCAGGAGTCGAAAACCGTTCTCCCGCAACGTCGCGAGCTCGGCGGGCCAACAGCTTGCGCGCGCATAGGGCACCAGCAGCGCGTGGCCCATGGACACCCGCACCGCGCGGCGGTACAGCGGGTCGGCACAGCCGCTGCCGAACACCACCGCATCGACGCCCAGCCCCGCCGCGTTGCGGAAGATCGAACCCAGGTTCTCGTGATCGTTGACCCCTTCGAGGATCGCGACGGTGCGGGCCCTGTCGATCACGTCGGCGACGCCCGGTTCGGGCACCCGCCGGGCGGCCGCCAGCACGCCGCGGTTGAGGTGAAACCCGACCACCCGGGCCATGACGTCGGCGGACGCGCGGTAGCACGGCACGTCGGTGCCGGCCAGGTCAATGTCGAGCTCGGCGAACCGGCGCTCGGTCCCCAGCAGGGCATGCGGGTGAAAGCGTGAGGCGAGCATGCGCTGCACCACCAGCACGCCCTCGGCGATCACCAGCCCCTTGCCCGACGGCAGATCGGGACGGCGATCGACGCTGTTCAGGTCGCGGAAATCGTCGAGCCTCGGATCGTCGGGATCGTCGACGTCGATCAACATGCGCCGGCTTCGGTCCGGGGACTCACGGGCCTTCGTCGACCAGGGCCAACATCAGGTCGGCCGCGTTGCGCAGGATGTCTCGCTGTTCGCTGTCCAGCGTCGCTAGCCGCTTGGCCAGCCACTCCTGGCGGGCGCGGCGGTTGGCCTTGACCAACTCGGCGCCGGCCTCCGACACCGAGACGAGCACCTGCCGGCCGTCGACAGGGTGCGGCGCGCGGTCCACCAGCCCCATCTCGGCCAGCGAGGCGATCACCCGGGTCATCGACGGCGGCCTGACCCGTTCGCGAATTGCCAGGGCACCCGGGGTCATCGGGCCTTCGTTGGTCAGCATGGCCAGCGCCGACAGCTGGGACAGCGACACCGGCGACGACGGGTTGCGGAACCGCAGTTGGCGGGCCAGCCGCATAACTGCCAGTGACAGGTCGCTGGCCAGCCGCGCATCGCTGTCAGGCATGGCGCGAGGTTACACGGAAGCCCGAGAAACCGGGACACGAACCGGTGAACGACGGTCGCAGATCGCCTTCGCTAAGCTGCGGGGTTTTTCATCGAAACGCTTATCCGCCCGCCTATCCCGCTTTGCTCGACGGGGTAAAGATCATCCGTCCCGGCAAGTGGGTGCGCCGTCGCCCGCCACCGACGGCGAGCTATGTTGATCCCGATGTCCGCCGAACCCCACCGCACCGCGCCGCCGCTGCCGGCCGCGCTGCTGCACGTGTGGCCGTTCATCGCGCTCGGCGCGTTGGGTTGGCTCGCCGCGGTGGCGGCCGCTTTCCTGGTGCCATCTCTGCAGGGCTGGCGTCCGGTGGCCCTGGCCGGCCTGGGCGTGGGTGTGCTCGGCACGAGCATCTTCCTGCTGCAGCTCGCGGCGGCCCGCCGCGGTGCCCGCGGCGCGCAGGCCGGACTCGAAAACTATCTCGACCACAACTGATTCGCCGCCCTGGAGGAGCGATGGTAGCCCCGCTGTTGCAAGCGCACGTCGACATCGACGCACCGGTGGCCACCGTGTGGGAATTGATTTCCGACCTGCGCCGCATGCCGCGGTGGAGTCCGCAGTGTCGCTGGATGAAGCCCTTGGGCCCGGTGCGTCAGGGCACCCGAACGATCAACCTCAACCGCCGCAAGCGCATGTTCTGGCCGACCACCTGCACGGTGGTCGAGATCGTCCCCGAGCGCAAGCTCGCGTTCCGCGTCGACACCAACAACACCATCTGGAGCTATGAGCTCGAGCCCAGCGGCGCGGGCACCCGGCTGATCGAGAGCCGTCACGCCGAAAACGGAGTGACGGCGTTTTCGAACCTGTCGGTAAATGCGCTGTTCGGCGGGACCACCAACTTCGAGCGCGAATTGCTCGACGGCATGAACGCCTCGCTGGCGCGCATCAAGGCCGCCGCCGAAACCGGCTAGTCCGGCGTCTCGGCCTGCGGCTGCTGCTCGGGCTGCGGCGCCTCGGTCACCGGCGTCTCGGGCGGCGTCTCGGCCTGCGGCTGCTGCTCGGGCTGCGGCGCCTCGGTCACCGGCGTCTCGGGCGGCGTCTCTTGGGTCTCGGTCTCGCCCTGCGCTTCTGGCGCCCCCACGGCCTCCGAGGGCGCAGGGGACTCCGTGGACTCCGAGGGTTCCGTGGACTCCGAGGACAAGGGGGACGGTTCGACCGGCGTCTGGGTGACGTCGAGCAGGCCGTCGTCGTACGGCTCGTACGCGGGCGACCCAGTGCCCGCCGGGGCGGGCGTGTCCGAATGGGCACCGCAGCCGTACAGCTTGTCGACGATGTGACCGTCGGCCGACAATTCGTTGCCGCACACGCCGAACAGCGCGCCCAGCGAACCCGACAGCGGCAGGAAGAAACCGCAGTCGCGGCACACCCGCTTGGTGGAACGCGCCATCGGCGAGTCGGGGCCGTAATCGCCGGTGCGCCAGCGCTCGGCCGTCTCGGCGCGGCCCTCGGCGCTCATCACCCAGCGCCGGCCCAGCCCGATCTCGGCGGCGGTCTCGTCGACCTGGGGGTCACCGCTGGCGGTGTAACCGGGAACCAGCCGGGGATCCTCGGCGGCGGGCGCCAGCAGGTCGCCCGGGCTCAGGTCGCCGGGCCGTACCCGCTGGTCCCAGGGCACCCATTCGGGTGCCAGCAATGCGGTCGGCCCGGGCACCAGCACGACCTCGCTGATGGTCGCGTGGTCCGCGCCGGGATAGGCGGCGACGACGACCGCCCACTGCCACCCCTGGTAGCCGGGCAGGTGCGCCAGGAAGCGGTGAGTGGCGCTGTTCGGGTCTTCGTAGCCGACGCCCAGGTAGTCGCCGACCATCTCCGGTGCGCCGAACTCCACCACGGCGGCCCTGGCCGCCTCCGCCGCACCCGTGAGCACCGCCGCCAACCGCTCGGGCCACTCGGCCACAGTCGACACGGCGGATCCCTCGATAGGTCTGGTCACGCTGTCTTCTTTCTGCATTGCGTTTCCAATACTAGGTTGGCGAGCCACGCCCCGTTACCTGCAGACGCATCCAGGCGCCATAGGGGAGAATCGGGACGTGTCTGGACGGCGGCAAAACGACCCGGGCCGAGTGGCCTCTCAGCCGGGCCGCCGGCCCCGCAAGAGCGCCGCGTCCCAACATCCGGGCGCGGCCAATTACCCCGCCGGCGAGGGCGCCGATCGGCGCCCCCGTCGCCCGTCGATGCCGAGCGCCAACCGCTACTTGCCCCCGCTGGGCCACCAGCCGGAGCCGAACCGCAGCAGCGACACGCCGCCTCGCGGTCCGGCTTCCGGTGAACGGATCACCGTCACCCGCGCCGCGGCACTGCGCAGCCGCGAAATGGGCTCGCGGATGTACTGGATGGTGCAGCGCGCCGCGACGGCCGACGGCGCCGACAAGTCCGGCCTGACGGCGCTGACGTGGCCGGTGGTCGCCAATTTTGCGGTGGACGCGGCGATGGCCGTCGCGCTGGCCAACACGTTGTTCTTCGCCGCGGCCACCGGCGAGAGCAAGGGCCGGGTCGCCCTGTATCTGCTGATCACCATCGCGCCGTTCGCGGTGATCGCGCCGCTGATCGGTCCCGCGCTGGACCGGCTGCAGCACGGCCGCCGCGTCGCGCTGGCCGCGTCGTTCGCCCTGCGCACCGCCCTGGCGGTGCTGCTGGTCATGAACTACGACGGCGCCACCGGCAGCTTCCCGTCATGGGTGCTGTATCCGTGCGCGCTCGCGATGATGGTGTTCTCCAAGTCGTTCAGCGTGCTGCGCAGCGCCGTGACACCCAGGGTGATGCCGCCGACCATCGACCTGGTGCGGGTCAACGCCCGACTGACCATGTTCGGTCTGCTGGGCGGCACCATCGTCGGCGGCGCGATCGCCGGTGGTGTCGAGTTCGTCTGCACCCACCTGTTCAAGCTGCCCGGGGCGTTGTTCGTGGTGATCGCGGTGACGATCGCCGGCGCCATGCTGTCCATGCGGATCCCGCGCTGGGTCGAAGTGACCGCCGGCGAGGTACCCGCCACCCTGAGCTACCGCCAGGACAGCGAACCGCTGCGACGCAGCTGGCACCAGGAGGTCAGCGGGGCGCTCCGGCAACCGTTGGGCCGCAACATCATCACCTCGCTGTGGGGCAACTGCACCATCAAGGTCATGGTCGGCTTCCTGTTCCTCTACCCCGCGTTTGTCGCCAAGGCGCATCAGGCCAACGGCTGGGCCCAGGTCGCCATGCTCGGGGTGATCGGCGCCGCGGCCGGGATCGGCAATTTCGTCGGCAACTTCACCAGTGCGCGCCTGAAGCTGGGCCGGCCCGCCGCGCTGGTGGTGCGCTGCACGGTGGCGGTGAGCGCGGTCGCGCTGGCCGCCTCGGTGGCCGGCAACCTGGTGGTGGCCGTGATCGCCACCTTGGTCACGTCCGGAGCCAGCGCCATCGCCAAGGCGTCCCTGGACGCGTCGCTGCAGAACGACCTGCCGGAGGAATCCCGCGCGTCGGGCTTCGGGCGCTCGGAGTCGACGCTGCAATTGGCGTGGGTCCTCGGCGGCGCCGTGGGGGTGTTGGTGTACACCGAACTGTGGGTCGGCTTTACCGCGGTCACTGCGCTGCTCATCTTGGGCCTGGCGCAGACCCTCGTCAGCTTCCGCGGCAACTCACTGATTCCCGGCCTGGGAGGAAATAGGCCAATCATGGTCGAGCAGGAGGGCAAGCGCCGCGGTGCCGGCGCCGCGGCGGTGGTCGCCGAGTGAAACCGCAACGCAAGCGGGGTGTGGCCGTGCTGCTCGCCTGTCTGGTCGCGGTGCTCTGCGTCGGCGCGGGTGTGGGCACCTGGTTGCTGGTCGGGCGCACCGGCCCGCGGCACCCCGAGATCAGCGCCTATTCGCACGGGCATCTGACGCGGGTGGGGCCCTACCTGTATTGCAACGTGCTGAATCTCGAAGACTGCGAGACACCGCAGAACCAGGGCGAGCTACGGGTCAGCGAGCGCTACCCGATTCAGCTGTCGGTGCCCGACGCCATCTACCGGGCACCGTGGCGGCTGCTGCAGGTCTACGACGACCCGACGAACACCACCAGCACGATCTTTCGGCCGAAAACCCGTTTCGCCGTGACGATCCCGTCGGTCGACCCGCATCGCGGGCGCCTGGCCGGGATCGTCGTGCAGCTGCTGACATTGGCGGTGGATCCCGCCGGGGAGCTTCACGACGTGCCCCACGCGGAATGGTCCGTGCGGCTGACGTACTAGACCCCTCGCCAGCCCCGCCCCTCGCCCCCTCGTCGCGCCCAACGTCGACTTGTTGTGGCGAAACGCCGTAATTTACGCGCACAAACCGACGTTCGGCACGACGTGTCGGTACCGGCCGCCACCGTGTCCACATGCAGATCCCAGCCTGGCCATTCAGAGGCACCGAAGCATTGGCGGCCGGACTCGTTACCCGGCACCAACTGCGGGCCGACTTCGAGATGATTCATCGCAACGTCTACATCGGCCGCGGGCAAAAGTTGATGCCGGTGACCCGAGCGGTTGCCGCCTGGCTGTGGTCTGGCCGTGCCGCGACACTGGCCGGCCTGTCAGCGGCCGCATTGCACCGCACCGCGTGGATCGACGACTGGTTGCCAGCGGAGCTCAACCGCGCCGGCCGCGACAAGGTAGGCGGCATCGTTCTGCATAGCGACACCCTCGCCGACGACGAAACGTGCATCCGGGACGGGATGACCCTGACCACTCCGGCACGCACGGCGTTCGATCTTGGCAGGCGAAAGGGATTTACCACCGCGGTGATTCGCCTGGACGCACTGATGCACGCAACCGACGTGAAGCCGGCTGATGTCGAGTTGCTGGCCGACCGCCATCGCGGAGCGCGCGGACTGGTGCAGTTACGACGGGTGCTGACCATGGCCGACGGCGGCGCCGAATCACCGTATGAGACGAAAACTCGCCTGACACTCCTGGGTGGCGGATTACCACAGCCGCAGACGCAGATCGAAGTACTCAACGAATGGGGTGCCGTAGTAGCGCGCATCGACATGGGTTGGGAGGAGTGGAAGGTCGGCGTGGAGTTCGACGGCGCTCACCATTGGACCGACCCCGTGCAGCGAACCCGAGACATCGATCGTCTGGCCGAACTCGAGGCGATGGGCTGGCGGATCGTCCGGGTCAGCGCCGACATGGTGCGTCACCGGCCCTTCATAGTCCTAGCGCGCTCCCGTAGCGCCCTGCGCGCCGCGGGCTGCCCGCTCTAAGAGCCGAGCGTGGAGTTGTTGGACCGAAAACACCAGATTTAGCGCCATAAGTCGACGTTCGCCAGCCGGGAACTAGGCGCCGTGGCCGGCGGGCACGCGCTCGCCTTCGACCGGCGGCCCGGGAGGGGTTCCGTCCCCGAAGGGCCTGCCGCCCAAGGCTTCCCGCCCGTGCGGCGAAAGCCAGCCGGCCAGGTCCGGACCCTTGGGCACGATCCGGGTGGGGTTGATGTCGGCGTGCACGATGTAGTAGTGCTGCTTGATCTGGACGAAGTCCACGGTGTCGCCAAAACCCGGCGTCTGGAACAGGTCGCGCGCATACGCCCACAACACCGGCATCTCGCTCAGTTTGCTGCGGTTGCATTTGAAGTGCCCGTGATAGACCGGGTCGAAGCGGGCCAGGGTGGTGAACAGTCGCACGTCGGCCTCGGTGATGGTGTCGCCCACCAGGAATCGCTGATCGGCCAGCCGCTCGCCGACCCAATCCAGCGCGGTGAACAACCGGTCGTAGGCCGCCTCGTAGGCCTCCTGCGAGCCGGCGAACCCGCACCGGTAGACACCGTTGTTGATTTCGGTGTAGATCCGCTTGCTCACCTCGTCGATTTCGGCGCGCAGGTGCTCGGGGTACAGCTCGGGCGCCCCGTCGCGATGATAGGCCGACCATTCCGTCGAGAGGTCCAGCGTCATCTGCGCGAAGTCGTTGGTGACGACCGCCCCGGTCGGGACATCGACGATGGCCGGGACCGTGATGCCCTTGGGGTAGTCGGGGAACCGCTTGAAGTAGGCGTCCTGCAGCCGCGGAATCTTGAGCACCGGGTCGACGCCGCCGGGATCGAGATCGAACGTCCAACTGCGCTCGTCGTGGGTGGGACCGCAAAACCCAATGGAGAGAACGCTTTCCAAGCCCAGCAAGCGGCGCACGATGATCGCGCGGTTCGCCCACGGACACGCGCGCGCGACGACCAGCCGGTACCGGCCGGGCTCGACGGGGTAGCCGTCGCGCCCGTCGGCGGTGATGCGGGTGGTGATGTAGTTGGTGTCGCGGGTGAATTCGCCTGCCTGCGCGATATAGGAAGCCATAACTCCCATAGTCGCTCAATAACGAGCGAACGTCAGGCGTCGAGCTCCCGAGCGACGGCCTTGACCACCTCGGAAACCCGGCGGGCGGTCTTGCGGTCCGGGTAGCGGCCCTTGCGCAGTTCGGGCTGCACGGTGCTTTCCAGCAGCGTGATCATGTCCTCGACCATGCCGTGCAGCTCGTCGGGGTTGTGCTTGTGTTCGGCGGGCGCCTCGCGGCGCGTCTTGGTGAGGCTGGGCGGCGGCTCAATCAGCTTGAGGCTCAACGCTTGCGGCCCGCGCCGCCCGGAGGCGATGCCGAACTCCACCCGCTGGCCCGCCTTGAGGCCCTCGACCCCGGCGGGCAACGCCGAGGAGCGGACGTAGACGTCTTCGCCGTCCTCTTGCGACAGGAAGCCGAAACCCTTGTCAGCGTCGTACCACTTAACCTTGCCCGTCGGCACTGGTCTCACCTGCTTGTCTAACGGATCAATAGAAATCGCCAACACAATAAGCGTCCCGCCTGCGCAGGACGCCGTATTAGGAGTCTGATCCTACTCGGATGCCCGGGTAACGAGCACCCCCGTTATCGGTCACTCGGTACGCTTGGTAATACCCGCGGAGGAGATATGCGCCTGATCCTGAACGTCATCTGGTTGATATTCGGCGGCCTGTGGATGGCCGTCGGATACCTGGCTGCGGCGCTGGTCAGCTTCCTGCTCATCATCACCATTCCGTTCGGCTTCGCGTCGCTGCGCATCGCCTCCTACGCACTATGGCCGTTCGGCCGCACGATCGTGGACAAGCCGACCGCGGCGTCCGGCGCGCTGGTCGGCAACGTCATCTGGGTGGTGCTGTTCGGTGTGTGGCTGGCGATCGGCCATCTGGTCAGCGCGGTCGCGATGGCGCTCACGATCGTGGGCATTCCGCTGGCGCTGGCCAACCTCAAACTGATCCCGGTGTCGTTGATGCCGCTGGGCAAGCAGATCGTTCCGGTCAGCTCGCCGGTGCACTACGCCCCGCCGGTGGCCGCATGACGCTGACGACGCTGGGACTGCCCTCGGTACCGAGCCGCGCTGACGGCTCGGCCGTTCCCGCCGATGCTCCTGCCACCGGCCCCCTGGTGGACACCTACGGCCGGATCGCGACCGACCTGCGGGTCTCGCTGACCGACCGCTGCAACCTGCGGTGCAGCTATTGCATGCCGGCCGAGGGCCTGAACTGGCTGCCGGGCGAGCAACTGCTGAGCGCCGACGAGCTGGCCAGGCTGATGCACATCGCGGTCACCCGGCTGGGTGTGACCAGCGTGCGTTTCACCGGCGGCGAACCGCTGCTGGCGCGCCATCTCGACGAGGTGGTCGCCGCGGCCGCCGCGCTGCGGCCCCGCCCCGAGATCTCGCTGACCACCAACGGCGTCGGGCTGGCGCGGCGCGCCGCCGCGCTCGCCGCGGCCGGGCTGAACCGCGTCAACGTCTCGCTGGACAGCGTCGACCGGCGCCATTTCGCGGCCATCACCCGCCGCGACCGGCTCACCCACGTGCTGGCCGGCCTGGCCGCCGCGGGCGACGCCGGCCTGACGCCGGTGAAGGTGAACGCGGTGCTCGACCCCGCCACCGGGCGCGAGGACGTGGTGGGGCTGTTGCGGTTCTGCCTCGAGCACGGTTACCAACTGCGCGTCATCGAGCAGATGCCGCTGGATGCCGGGCACCAGTGGCGGCGGGACGCCGCGCTGAGCGCCGACGACGTGCTGGCGGCCCTGCGCCCGCACTTCCGGCTGCGCCCCGACCCGGCGCCGCGCGGATCGGCCCCCGCCGAGCTGTGGCTGGTCGACACCGGCCCGGGCACCCCGAGCGGGAAATTCGGCGTCATCGCCTCGGTTTCGCACGCCTTCTGTGCGGCCTGCGACCGCACCCGGTTGACGGCCGATGGCCAGGTCCGCAGCTGCCTGTTCGCCGAACAGGAGACCGACCTGCGCGGGCTGCTGCGCGGCGGCGCGTCCGACGACGCGATCGAGGCGGCGTGGCGTACAGCGATGTGGGGCAAGCCCGCCGGACACGGCATCAACGACCCCAACTTCATCCAGCCAGACCGCCCGATGAGCGCGATCGGTGGCTAGCCCGATGGGACAGACGCCTGTCCAAGCAAACGGAATCCAGGTGACGGTGCGCTACTTCGCGGCCGCCCGCGCGGCCGCCGATGCCGAGTCGGAGACGGTGGTGCTGCGCCCAGGCACCACGGTCGGTGAACTGGTCGAGCGGCTAGCCGCGCGGGGGTCCCGCCTGGCCACGGTGTTGACCCGATGCTCATACCTGCGCGACGGGATCGCCGTGCGCGACGAGACCGTGGCGTTGCAATCCGGTGACACAATCGATGTTCTGCCGCCCTTTTCTGGCGGCTGAAACTGTGAGTTATCTCACGTAACGGATTCATAACGGCGCGGTCACGCTGCGATATCGCCCTAATGACCTGCGCAAACACCTTGTGTTCCTGCGGTTTTCGCAGATGGCCGAGAAGGAAACGCCGGGTATCGCAAGACGTGACGAGACCTACAGAAACCGTTACCGTCTCCGAAGGCTCGCCAGCCATCCCCGATTGGCGACCTCCCCTCCCTATCGCGCCGAGCTCCATCCAATAGGCGGGGGCCACCGAACCACATGGATGGAGACGGGGGACCCACCGGTCCACCGTGATCGGACTGGGGCCGTTCGCGGCTCCTAGGGGTGAAGCCGGCGTCGTCGCTTGACGACAACGTCGGCCGGGTGGCCTCTCCAACCCGAACCCGACAGCTGACCTCGCAGGCGCGTGACGAGAGAGGAATACCCCGGCGCGTATGAGTGGACGTCACCGTAAGCCCAGCAGTTCAAACATCAGCGTCGCCAAGATCGCCTTCACCGGTGCGGTTCTTGGTGGCGGCAGCATCGCCCTCGCCGGCCAGGCGGCCGCGGCCACCGACGGTGAATGGGATCAGGTAGCCCGTTGTGAGTCCGGCGG
>NZ_LZKV01000126.1:0-2111 GCF_001672995.1 Mycobacterium sp. 1482292.6
AACGACGACCCGACCGGATCGGTCATCCGGGGCACCGCGACACCGGCGGGCAAGACGGTGTTCGTCTTTCCCGGCCAGGGCTCGCAATGGCTGGGCATGGCAATCGAATTGCTGGACACCGCACCGGTATTCGCGCAGCAGATCCGGGAGTGCGAAGAGGCCTTCGCCGAATTCGTCGACTGGTCGCTGACCGACGTGCTTCGCGGCGTGCCCGGCGCTGCGAGCCTGGACCGCGTCGACGTTGTGCAGCCGGTGCTCTTCGCGGTGATGGTGTCGCTGGCCGAGCTGTGGAAGTCGGTCGGGGTGAACCCCGACGCGGTGATCGGCCATTCGCAAGGGGAGATCGCGGCCGCCTACGTCGCCGGCGCGCTGGCGCTGCGCGACGCCGCCCGGGTGGTCACGTTGCGCAGCAAGCTGCTGACGTCACTGGCCGGCCCCGGCGGCATGCTGTCCATCGCCTGCAGCACCGAACGGGCGCGGGAGCTGTTGGCGCCGTACGGGAACCGAGTCAGCATCGCCGCCGTCAACGGCCGCTCGGCCGTCGTGGTGTCGGGCGAGGTGGCCGCGCTCGACGAGCTCGTCGGCTTCTGCGCCGACCTCGAGCTGCGGACCCGGCGCATCGACGTGGACTACGCCTCGCATTCGGTTGAGGTCGAGGCGATCCGCACCGACCTCGCCGAGGTGCTGTCCGGCATCGAACCGCGCTCCACGCGCATCGCGTTCTTCTCCACCGTGACCGGAAACCGCTTGGACACAGCCGGATTGGACGCCGAGTACTGGTACCGCAACATCCGGCAGACCGTGCAGTTCGACCAGGCGGTCCGCAGCGCCTGCGAACACGGCTACCGCACATTCATCGAATCCAGTCCACACCCCGCCTTGGTCGCCGGCATCGAAGACACCGCCAACGACAGCCTGCCGGGTGACACCGCGGCCATCGTCGTCCCCACCCTGGGCCGCGAGGACGGGGGACTCGAGCGATTCCTGAAAGCGGCCGCCACCGCGTTCGTCGCGGGGGTCAGCGTGCAGTGGCGCGGCGCGCTGGACGGCGCGGGCTTCGTCGAGCTACCGACGTATGCCTTTGATCGGCGGCGTTTTTGGCTCTCCGGGGAGGGCATCTCGGCGGACGCGTCGGGCTTGGGGCTCGGCACCAGTGGGCACCCCCTGTTGAGCGCGGTCGTCGAGCTGCCGGCCTCGGGCGGGGTCGTCCTGACGGGCCGTTTGTCGCCGAGTCTGCAGGGCTGGCTGACCGATCACGCCGTGTCCGGCACGGTCGTGTTCCCCGGATCCGGCTTCGTGGAGCTGGCGATTCGCGCCGGCGACGAAGTCGGCTGCTCGACGGTCGACGAACTCACGCTGCAGGCGCCGTTGATGTTGCCCGCCGAGGATTCCGGGTCGGGCTCGGTCGCCGTGCAGGTGGTGGTGGGTCCCGCCGAAGAGTTCGGTCAGCGCGCGGTGTCGATCTTCTCGCGCCCCGACACCGGCTCGGGTTGGGTGGGCCACGCCGAAGGAACGCTGAGCCCCGGCTCGGTCGAGCCGGGTGCGGACCTGTCGGCCTGGCCGCCGGCGGGAGCCGTCAAGGTCGACGCGGCCGACGGCTACGAGCAGTTGGCGGCGCGCGGCTATGGCTACGGCCCGGCCTTCCAGGGCCTGACGGCGACGTGGGTCCGCGACGACGAGGTGTTCGCCGAGGTGCGTCTGCCCGACGCCGCCGGCGGCGTCAACGGGTTCGGCGTGCACCCGGCCTTGCTGGATGCGGCCATGCACGCACTGGTGGTCAGTCACCAGATAGCCGGCCAGACCGACGAAGTGGTGTTGCCGTTCTCCTGGCAGGGCGTGTCGTTGCATGCGGCGGGGGCGTCCGCGGTGCGCGTGCGCATCGCCCCGGCATCGGCGCCGGAGTCCGCTTCGACCCTGTCCAGGGCGGTCTCGATCGAGCTGGCCGACGGATTGGGCTTGCCGGTGCTGTCGGTGCGCGCGATGGTCGCGCGTCCGGTGAGCGAGCGGCAGCTGCGCGCGGCCGTGTCGTCCTCGGGGCCGGACCGGCTGTTCGAGGCGGTGTGGTCACCGGCCGCAACCACGACCGGTGACGCCGAGCCGCCGGTGCACGA
>NZ_LZKV01000127.1:0-29057 GCF_001672995.1 Mycobacterium sp. 1482292.6
CGTGAATTCGAGTTTGCCTCCGCCGCCGATGGTTCCGGCGATCACCGCACCGGTGTTGATCCCGATGCCGACCCGCAGCTCACCCTCGAATCGCTCGGCGACGCGGCGATGAATCGATACGGCGGTATTCACCGCCCCATCGGCATGATCGGCCAGATCGTTGGGGGCACCGAACACGGCCAGCGCGCCATCGCCGAGGAATTTATTCACGTGCCCGCCGGCGTCGACCACGGCGGGAACCACTATCTCGAACAAAGCATTGAGCCGGGCGACGGCGTCCTCGGCACTGTTGGCCTCGGCGATGGCGCGCTGGCCGTGTTCGGTGCCCCCAACGATCTGGCCGATCATGCCGATGGGGCGGTGAATACCGCCGTATCGATTCATCGCCGCGTCGCCGAGCGATTCGAGGGTGAGCTGCGGGTCGGCATCGGGATCAACACCGGTGCGGTGATCGCCGGAACCATCGGCGGCGGAGGCAAACTCGAATTCACGCTCATCGGCGACGCCGTGAACGTGGCCGCCCGCGTCGAACAGCTCACCAAAACCACCGGGGACGCGATCCTGCTGACCCAGCAGACCGTCGACGCGCTGCGGTCCCCGCCAATGGGACTGACGGACAGGGGTTTTCACGCCCTGAAGGGAAAGTCGGCCGAGGTGCAGGTGTTCGGCATCGGCCCCGCGTCGGCGGCGACGTCGTAGACGGTGTCGATGCCGTAGTCTGCACTCGTATTCCACACTCCACGAGGAGTCCCGCCCATGACGCAAGTGCTGCAGACCGAGGTGTGTGTTGCCGGCGGCGGTCCCGCCGGGATGGTTCATGCTCTGCTGCTCGCCCGGGCCGGAATCCGGGTCGTGGTCTTGGAGAAGCACAACGACTTCCTGCGCGACTTCCGCGGCGACACCGTGCACCCGTCCACCCTGCGGATCATGGACGAGCTGGGGTTCATCGACGAGTTCCTGCGGCTACCGCACACCAAGATCGACCGGGTCGCCTTCGACACCGACGGCTCCATTCGCACCTTCGGCAATTTCAAGGTGCTCAAGCGGCTCGGTTTCCGGCAGCCCTATATCGCCATGATGCCGCAGTGGGACTTCCTCGACTTCCTCGCCGAAAAGGCTTCTGCCTACCCCGAATTCACCTTGCTTCGCAATGCCGAGGTCACCGACGTCATGGTCGAAGGCGACCGGGTGGCCGGGGTGCGCACGCCGGACCTCGAGGTGCGCGCCCAGCTGGTGATCGCCGCGGATGGACGCAAGTCCGCGGTGCGCGCCGCGGCGGGGCTGCAGACCGCAGCGGCGCACTCGCCGATGGATGTGCTGTGGTTCCGGCTGAAATGGCGCCCCGGCGACCCCCAGGAACTGTTCGCGGTGCTGCGCAAGGGCCTGATGATGGCGATGATCTACCGGGGCGATTACTGGCAGATCGCCTATTTGATGCCGAAGGGATCAAACCCGCGGGAGGGGTCCCTCGAGGAGTTCAAGGAGCGGATCGCGACCGCGCAACCGCGGCTGCGAGAGCACGTCAACGACCTGAGTTCGTGGGACGACACCAGCGAACTCGACGTGCGGGTGGATCGGCTCGAGACGTGGTGGCGAACGGGCCTGCTGTGCATCGGCGACGCGGCGCACGCCATGTCGCCGGCCGGCGGGGTCGGCATCAACCTCGCGGTGGCCGACGCGGTGGCCGCGGCCAACGTGCTGTGCGCCCCGCTGCGCGAGGGCCGGGTGACCGACGAAGACCTCGCGAGAGTGCAGCGGCGGCGCGAGCTACCCACCCGGATCGTCCAGGCTTTTCAGGTGTTCATGCAGGACAGGGCGATCGCGCCCAACTTGAGCGGTGACCTGTCCCCGATTCGCGTCCCCAAGATCGTGGGTATGGGTCCGCTGCAAGCGATTCCGCCGATTTTCGTCGGACGTGGTTTTCGTCCCGAGCATGTCCGCACGCCGGATGTGCACTCCCGGTAGCGCCGTCAGAGCCCGGCGATGACGATGACGACGCCGACCACGATGCACGGCGCCAGGGAGACCAGCAGGACGCTGACCAACTTCTCCTTTGCCGCCGAGGCCTCGTGGTCGCCGGTCGCGATCGGCGCGAGCCTGCCGCCGGCGCCCCATGCCGCCGCGAGCAGCGTCGCCAACCAGTTCGCGTAGGCGGCGTAGACGACGAGGGCCGCCGCCGTGATTGCCCACGCCTCGGGCAGGTGGACGTGCGGCCAGAGCAGGCCCAGCAACACGAGGAACATGCCGTTGAGGACCCCCTCGAGATGACTCGACAGCGCCATGCGCCGGTTTTTCAACACGGGCAGGGGCAATCCGGTGAACAGTCCGAGCAGGAACAAGACCAGCCCGAGGGTGAACAGCAGCGTCTGCATGTCAGCACACTAGGGGCGTTTGGCGGCGCCTGCGGTCGATTGCGGGCGAAGCGAGTACCCGCGACGCGGTCGGCGACGAAGATGGCCCCCATGGGTAGGCCGATATTTTCTGTCACTCCCGGCTATGGCGACCACCAGCTTCGGGAGTTCCACTATGCGCAGGCCGTTCGCTACGGGGACCGGGTGGAGACGGCCGGGCAGGGAGGGTGGGACGAGCACTGGCGCTATCCGGAGTCGGCGCGCGACGAGATCATTGCGGCTTTCGACAACGTCGAACGAACGTTGTCGACGGCGGGAGCCTCCTGGCGCGACGTGGTGCACGTGCACTCCTATCACGTCCCCGGAGCGGATGGCCGGATCGGGTCCGAGCACCTGGACACCATGGTCGAACAGTTTCGCCGGCGCATGGGCGAGCGCGCGCCCCTGTGGACATGCATCGGCGTCGCCGCGCTGGCGAGTCCGAAGATGCGCGTCGAGATCCAAGTCACCGCGGTCGTCTGAGCCGCGACTAACGCGGTGCGGTGAGTCCGGCCGGCACGGAGGCGCCGAGATGCGCCAGCAACGTGGCCAGCTTGTGATCCAATTCGATTCCTACCGTGGTGATTTGGGGTGTGTAGAAGCTGCTGAACCGCGTGCTGGGTTGGTCAACGGTAAACCATGTGGTGCCGTCGGCGTCCTCCACAATGGCAGTGCGCAACGGCGCATAGAGCAGAACGGCCGGGTTGTACCGGTACATCTTCTGCGCGATCGTGTGATTGCCCATCAGGTACTCGACGCAACGGCCGCGGTCGCCGGCCAGCCGCATCAGCGACGTGAAATCGTGTGACCAATAGAGAATGAAGCCGTGCGGCGCGTTCTGGGCGGTGGCCTCTAGAACGGTCTGCCAGTCGGCTTCTCGTTCGATGAGGGAGTCGTATATCTCACTCTGGAAAGCGGGCACCGCTTGCTCGTAGCGATTCTTGAACCCGTCGAACGTGTCGTCGATCTGGATCGTCAACCGGTCGACCTGATGTGAGGCCGTCTCGATCGATCCGTGCAGTGATTTGGTCATTGTGTTTCCTCGTTACAGTTGTTTATCGAAATACGTTGGAAGGCAGCGCTTGTCAGGACGCAATTCCCAGTTCGGCAAGCCTGGTCCGGTTCTGCTCGAGCCATTCGCGCTCGTGGCCGGACGCGGGGATGAACAAGCCGGCATCCATGACATTCGTGGGATCGACTTCGGCGATCGAGATCCATAGGTCGGCCTCGGGCTGGCCCGAGTTACGCGTCCAGATCTGCGCGAGCTGACGCAGCATTGCCTGCCGCGTCATGAGGTCACGTCCGTGGCGGTTGAAGCCGAGAATCAACGACTGCGTTGCCGGTTTGCCGGCCGTGAAGCAGTCGCCCTCGGGGAGTTCGTGAAAAAGCACTTTGACCCACGCCGCCAACGCTCCGGTGGCGTCGCAGTACATGGTGGTCATCTCCTCGGCGATCTTGGCTTTCGCGGACCGGGTCAGTAGGCCCTTCGGGCTGTAGCACTGGTAGACGGGCATGGCGTTCCTTTCGTGGTGCGGAGCGTGGCTCCGGCGAGCAAAAATACTATGTCGTGCGACATACTTATAACTACTGCCGAGAGTACTGCGCTATCCGGGCGCCTGCAAGGAACTATGTATGATGGACGACATGCCAAGGAAGAGTGACAGCAAGGCGCGGATGACCGCCGCCGCGCGGCGCTTGTTCCGCGAACACGGTTATCTCGGCACTGCCCTGTCGGACGTCGTCACCGAGAGCGCCGCCCCGCGCGGGTCGATCTACTTTCACTTCCCGGGCGGGAAGGAAGAACTCGCCAGCGAGGTCGCCCTTCTGCACGCTTCCGACCGCATCGCAGACATCAACCGCGCGGCGGCCAGCACCCGCACCGCGGCTGAACTGATCGCGGCGTTTATCGGGCGCGAACGCGATGAACTGGTGTCAAGCAACTACCGCGAGGGGTGCGCGGTCGCTCCCATCGTCATCGAGTCGACGCCCGCGTCCGACCAACTCAGCGATGTGACGCGGCGAGCCTTCCAGGATCTGATCACCACGCTCGCCGCCCGGCTCACCGAGAAAGGCCTGAGCCACGACAGGGCCGTGCAGCTGGCAACGAGTGTGTGGATCAATGTGGAGGGCGCGCTGATCCTCGGCCGCGCCCTGCGTAGTCCCGAGCCATTCGACACAGCGATCACCCAACTGACCGCAGTCGCCGATGCCGACTAGGCGACGCGAAACACCCCCGGTCCCTTGCGGATCGGGGGTGTTCCCTTTCATGGTGGCTCGAGCGTCAGCGCCCGGGAGAAAAGGTAGGCGGTGTCGTGACGGTCGTGGTCGGTGTCGACGTCAGGGTCGGGCTGCTGGTGACCGTGACGGTGCTGGTGCTCGTACTGGTGGATGCCGGCGGCACCACGGTGGTGGTGGTGCTGGTCGTGACGCTGGTGGTCGACGAGGTTGTGGTGGTCGACGACGCCGCGATCACACCGCAGGCCAGCCGCTTGCCGGATTCACCCGTCGGGGCGGTGCTACCTAGATTGTCCGCAGTCTGGTGGATGATCAGCGCGGTGCCCGCACTGTTTCTCAGGTCGGCGGAGGTGAACGCGTTGCTGGTGGTGACCAGTTTGGCCGAACCGTCGGAGCGCACCTGCAAGGCGGTCAGGTCGCCGCTGGCCGGGTAACTCGTGTGATTGGCCGCCTGGTAAACGCTTCCGGCGGAGTCGAAGTCCCCGCTCGAGCCGCCGCTCGGCGCAGCCGAATTGGCCTCGCACTTGCCGACCGCGTGGATCTGCAGCCCGTGGAAACCGGGGCTGAGCACCTGGTTGGGTCCGGCTTCCACGGTCACCGTCGCATAGCCGTTGGCGAATTCGAACGTGGCGTTGGCCACCGGACTGCCGTCGGCGGTCTTCAGCTGGGTGGTCAGCCGCTCCGCGCCGGGGGTCGAGCTGGTCAACGGTGACGTATTGGGCTGGCTGCCTTGCTGGTTCGAGCACGCGGCTAGCGAGGCCACGGTCGCGGTGAACGCCGCGACCGCAAAGCATGCGGCCTTGTTCATTTGCGGTGCCTACCCACATTGGCCCGCGCCGAAACGGCCTACTCCGCGGGTTTGCGCACCTCGCTGGCCAGGTCGCGGTAGTCCCAAACCAGGTCGACCACCTCTTGCGCGGCCCGCCCCGCCGCGCCGGCGATCAAACCCACGATGCGGCCGAGGTGGGTCGCCGTCGTGTTCACGGCCTCAAAGACGTTGTTAATAGCGCGATCTGCCGCGGTGTCGGCCATCTGCGTTCCCCTCCGTTAGGCGTCCCCGGCGACCAAGCCTACCGGCCCAGCGACCTCGGCAGGGCCCTGCGGCCGCGGACTCGGACAGTTGTCGAGGGGGGTTCGATGCGGCCGGGTGGTGCGCCCGAATATCCGCGTCGCGCGTGTCCTCGCTCGAATCCATTGGGGCGGGCGCAAATCGCGCGCGCCGTGCGGGACTTAGGCCGACCGGCGGATGGTGCGCCCCCGGCCGATGTCGCCCTTGAGCAGCAGGTCGCGCTCGGACTCGGACAGGCCGCCCCAAACCCCGTAGGGCTCACCGACTTCGAGGGCGTGCGACCGGCACTCCTGGATGACCGGGCACTGCCGGCACATTTCCTTCGCGCGCTGCTCGCGCTGCATGCGGGCCCGGCCACGTTCACCGTCGGGGTGGAAGAACATCGACGAGTCAACGCCGCGGCATAAGCCCTGCAGTTGCCAATTCCAGATGTCGGCGTTGGGTCCAGGTAGCTGCTCCGGCTGTGGCATTGGTTCGTTCCCTCTCTGCACCGCCCGCTCGAGGTCAGGTTCGTGAAAGCGGTTGGGTGCAACTTAAATTAAGTGGAGTGGAGTCACCGATGACTACCCGTCATGCGTAGACGTTAGGGGCGGCGGTGAATTTCCGTCAATAGCCACTTAGCCCGGCAAAGTATGTGCCCGTTGGAGTAGAATTAACTTTGCGTTCATCTCGATTGAAATTGCGAAACCTATGCCGTGCTACCAGGCGGTTGGCCGAAACGAGATTGCCCAGCTCAGCGCGTGGTAGGGGGATAAGGCGAATTTATCCATGGGCTATAGTGATTAACGGTTCGGTAACATGAAGACCACAAACTGTTTACTACATCATTGTGATTGAAACTCGTCACACTTCCGTGATTGGGCGGCGGCTGGCCGACGCCGCCTTCGGGGACCGCCCCGCCTGGCCGCTGCCGTCGGCGACGACGCCGGAGGAACTGTGGCTGCGCGCCGTGGCGGCCGGGGGCCGGGGGCGCTACGGCGCCGCCTACCGCGACCTCGCGGTGCTGCGGCGCATCGCGCCCACCGGGCGGCTGGCGTCGCTGGGCAGGAGCACGCAGGGGTCGTTCTTGCGCCAGCTCGGTTGGCATGGTGTGGCGCGGGGCTGGGACGGGCGCGCCCTGGCGCTGGCCGGCGGCGACCCCGAGGCGTGCGCCGACGCGCTTATCGGGCTGGCCGCCGACGCGCTGGGCGTCGGGCGCTTCGCGGCCGCGGCGACGCTGCTGGCGCGCACCGATCCGCTGCTTGCGTCGCCGAATTCCGAAGCGGCGGTGCCGGATCGGCTGCCGGTGCGCCGACGATGGGTGGCCGCCGAACTGGCGATGGCCCGCGGCGAAGGCGACGCCGCCGTCCGCCACGCCCGTGAAGGCGTGGAGCTGGCGGCGGCCATGACCGTCGCATCGCCGCGCCACCGGGTCAAAAGCGAGGTGGTGCTGGCCGCCGCGCTGTGCTGCGCGGGCAACCTCGAGCGTGCCCGGGCGGTCGCGGACGCCGCGCTGACGGATGCGGGCCGGTTAGGGCTGCTGCCACTGCGTTGGGCGCTGGCTTGCTTGCTGATCGATATCGGAAGCGTCACGTTTGTGGCACATCAACTGCACGAAATCCGCGATGTCTGCGCAGGCCAGGTGCGGCGCGCCGGTGGGACGTGGCGTTCCGCTTGAAACGGCCTCCCGACCGTTATTGTCATTTCGTTAGTTAGCCCGGTTGGCCCGCGATGTGTCCGCTTCGTAACGTTGGAGATATCACCGTCGATGACAATTCCAGCAGGGGAACGTCTCGACGCTGTGGTCGCCAAGGCCGTCACCGGCGACCACAACGCATTGAGGGAGGTGCTGGAGACCATCCGTCCGATCGTCGTGCGATATTGCCGAGCGCGTGTCGGCACCGTCGATCGGGGTGGCCTGTCAGCGGATGACGTGGCACAGGAGGTGTGCTTGGCGACTATCACGGCGCTGCCGCGTTATCGCGATCGCGGGCGTCCATTCCTGGCCTTCCTGTACGGCATCGCGGCCCACAAGGTCGCCGATGCCCACCGCGCTGCCGGACGCGATCTCGCCTATCCCACCGAATCGATTCCCGATCGCTGGTCGAGCGATGCGGGGCCCGAACAGCTTGCGATCGAAGCGGATTCGGTGAGCCGGATGAGCGAACTGCTCGAGATCCTGCCCGCCAAGCAACGCGAGATCCTGATCCTGCGCGTCGTCGTCGGCCTGTCCGCCGAGGAGACCGCGACCGCCGTCGGCAGCACCACCGGGGCCGTCCGAGTTGCCCAGCACCGCGCGCTGTCGCGGCTGAAATCCGAGATGATCGCGGCAGGTGACTGTGCCTGACTCCCTGGACGAATTCGCCCGCACCGACCTGCTGCTCGATGCGCTGGCCCAGCGCCGGCCGGTCTCCGGCAGCCAGGTCGAGGATCCCGACGACCCTGATTTTCAGGTGCTCACCACACTGCTGGAGGACTGGCGCGACAACCTGAGGTGGCCGCCGGCCAGCGCCCTGGTGACGCCCGAAGAGGCCGTCAACGCGTTGCGCACCGGACTGGCCGAACGGCGGCGCGGCCATCGCGGACTGGCCGTCGTCGGATCGGTGGCCGCGGCGCTGATGGTGCTCAGCGGCTTCGGCGCCATGGTGGTCGAGGCCCGGCCCGGCGGCACCCTGTACGGGCTGCACGCGATGTTCTTCGACCAGCCGCAGGTCCACGAAAAGCAGGAGATGCTGGCCGCCAAGGCCGACCTGGCGAAGGTGCAGGAATCGATCGACCGCGGCCAGTGGGACCAGGCCAAGAATCAGCTGACCGAGGTGAGCAGCCTGGTGGCCTCGATCGACGACCCGGCCAGCAAACAGGAACTGACCGACCAGTTGAAGCTGTTGAACGCGAAGGTCGACGCGCGCGACCCGAACGCCACGCTCCCGGTCGCCCCGCCTCCCGCGGCGCCGGCCGGCCCGGCCTCTGCCGCGATCCCCGCGGCGCCACCCGCACCGCTGACGCCGCCGGCCGCGCCGAGCCCGCAGCCGAGTCCGTCAGTGGGTAAGCATCACCATCACGGCCAGACGCCACCGCCGGTGGCGCCGCTGATTCCGAATCAGTGAGCCGCTAAATCAGTGCCGGCGGTGGAAACCGTCGGCGTCCGAGGTCGCTTCGTTGAGCGACGCGTCGGCATACCCGCGGCAGTAGTCCCACGTGACGTAGGCGTCCGGCTCGGGGTCATAGGCGGGCTCGTGCGGGCGCACGGTGCCGTCGATCAGCAGCTGCAGCAGGTTGGCCCGCAGCATGTCCCAGTCGTGGTAGTGATCCTGCTGACATTCGTCGCAGCAGACCACCAGTCCGCGAATACCCTTGTGCGCCAGCAGCGCTTCGTACACGGCCAGATCGGCGAGGTCGGCCTCGACGGCCATTCGCTCTTGCTGATCCAGGGGCTGGCCTGGCTCGACGGCTTCCAGGGCCGCCGACGGATCACAGGGGTCGTCGGCGAAAGGGTCGGGCGGCAAACCCGGTGGGAGGTGGTCGCGCACGCCTCTAGCCTACGCAGCCCGCCCCGGATAACGCCAGCAGGCGGCTACTCGCCATGCCGGATGGTTCCGTCGCGCCGTTTGGTGCGCGCGGCGCGCCCGAGCAAGCGGACGGCAGGGACAGGCAAGCCGATAGGATGGTTCTCTCACGCCGCATCGTATGGAGGGCCCCTCTGATGACCCGTGGCACGTCCCACCTGGAAGACAGCTCTGACCTCGTCGGCAGTGCGTATGTGCGGGTGGGTGGCCTGGTCGACGACCCGGTGCCCACCGGGGGTGACAACCCGCACAAGATCGCCATGCTCGGGCTGACGTTCGACGACGTCTTGCTGCTGCCGGCGGCCTCCGACGTGGTGCCCGCCACCGCGGACACCTCCAGCCAGCTGACCAAGAAGATCAGGCTCAAAGTGCCGCTGGTCAGCTCGGCGATGGATACGGTCACCGAGTCGCGGATGGCCATCGCGATGGCCCGGGCCGGCGGCATGGGTGTCCTGCACCGCAACCTGCCGGTGGCCGAGCAGGCCGGCCAGGTCGAAATGGTCAAACGCTCGGAGGCCGGGATGGTCACCGACCCGGTCACCTGCCGCCCGGACAACACCCTGGCCCAGGTCGACGCGATGTGCGCACGGTTCCGCATCTCCGGCCTGCCGGTGGTCGACGAGTCGGGCGCCCTGGTCGGCATCATCACCAACCGCGACATGCGGTTCGAGGTCGACCAGACCAAGAAGGTGGCCGAGGTGATGACCAAGGCCCCGCTGATCACCGCTCAGGAGGGCGTGTCCGCCGACGCGGCGCTAGGGCTGTTGCGCCGCCACAAGATCGAGAAGCTGCCCATCGTCGACGGCCACGGCCGGCTGACCGGGCTGATCACCGTCAAGGACTTCGTCAAGACGGAACAGCATCCCCTGGCCACCAAGGACAGCGACGGCAGGCTGCTGGTCGGCGCCGCCGTGGGTGTCGGCGGTGACGCGTGGGTCCGGGCGATGATGCTGGTGGACGCCGGGGTCGACGTGCTGATCGTGGACACCGCGCACGCGCACAACCGGCTGGTGCTCGACATGGTCGGCAAGCTCAAGGCCGAGGTGGGCGAGAAGGTCGAGGTGATCGGCGGCAACGTCGCCACCCGTTCGGCGGCCGCGGCCCTGGTCGCCGCCGGCGCCGACGCGGTGAAGGTGGGCGTCGGGCCGGGCTCGATCTGCACCACGCGGGTGGTCGCCGGCGTCGGCGCGCCACAGATCACCGCGATTCTGGAGGCGGTCGCGGCGTGCGGCCCGGCGGGCGTGCCGGTGATCGCCGACGGCGGCCTGCAGTACTCCGGTGACATCGCCAAGGCGCTGGCCGCCGGCGCGTCGACGGCCATGCTCGGCTCGTTGCTGGCCGGCACCGCCGAGGCCCCCGGCGAGCTGATCTTCGTCAACGGCAAGCAGTTCAAGAGCTACCGCGGGATGGGGTCGCTGGGCGCCATGGCCGGACGCGGCTCGGGCAGCGGGAAGTCGTATTCCAAGGACCGCTACTTCGCCGACGACGCGCTCTCCGAAGACAAACTGGTGCCCGAGGGCATCGAGGGCCGGGTGCCCTTCCGCGGCCCGCTGTCCTCGGTGATCCACCAGCTGACCGGCGGCCTGCGCGCCGCGATGGGCTACACCGGCTCGCCGAGCATCGAGGCGCTGCAGCAGGCGCAGTTCGTCCGGATCACGGCGGCCGGGCTGCGGGAGAGCCACCCGCACGACGTCGCCATGACGGTCGAAGCCCCCAACTACTACGCACGCTGAGGCCGGAGATGGTCGAGATCGGGATGGGCCGCGTCGCCCGACGCAGCTATGAACTGAGCGAAGTCAGCATCGTCGCGTCCCGGCGCACCCGCTCCTCGCAGGACGTCTCGACCGCCTGGCAGCTGGACGCCTACCGGTTCGAGATTCCGGTGCTCGCGCATCCGACCGACGCGCTGGTGTCGCCGGAGTTCGCGATCGAGCTCGGCAAGCTCGGCGGCCTGGGCGTGCTCAACGGTGAGGGACTGATCGGGCGCCACGCCGACGTCGAGGCCAAGATCGCCCAACTCGTCGAGGCGGCCAGCAAGGAGCCCGAGCCCTCGGCGGCCATCCGGCTGCTGCAGGAGTTCCACGCGGCCCCGCTGAACCCGGACCTGCTGGGCTCCGCGATCGCCCGGATCCGCGACGCCGGCGTCACCACCGCCGTGCGGGTCAGCCCGCAGAACGCCCAGGCGCTGACGCCGGTGCTGGTGCAGGCCGGCATCGACCTGCTGGTCATCCAGGGCACCATCGTGTCGGCCGAAAGAGTGGCCCAAGACAGGGATGGGGCCGGGGAACCGCTGAACCTCAAGACCTTCATCTCCGAGCTCGACGTGCCGGTGGTCGCCGGCGGCGTGCAGGACCACCGCACCGCGCTGCACCTGATGCGCACCGGCGCCGCCGGCGTCATCGTCGGCTACGGCGCGACCAGGGGAGTGACCACCAGCGACGAGGTGCTGGGCATCAGCGTGCCGATGGCCACCGCGATCGCCGACGCCGCCGCCGCGCGGCGCGAATACCTCGACGAGACCGGCGGCCGCTACGTGCACGTGCTGGCCGACGGCGACATCCACACCTCCGGTGAGCTGGCGAAGGCCATCGCCTGCGGGGCCGACGCGGTGGTGCTGGGCACGCCGCTGGCCGAGTCCGCCGAGGCGCTGGGCGAGGGCTGGTTCTGGCCCGCCGCCGCGGCGCATCCCTCGCTGCCGCGCGGGGCGCTGCTGCAGATCGCCGTCGGTGAGCGCCCGCCGCTGCAGCAGGTGCTCAACGGGCCGTCCGACGATCCGTTCGGCAGCCTCAACCTGGTCGGCGGACTGCGGCGGTCGATGGCCAAGGCCGGCTATTGCGACCTCAAGGAGTTCCAGAAGGTCGGCCTGACCGTCGGTAGCTAACCCGCGAGGGTCGCTGGCTTGTTACCCGCCGGTAAGGCCATACTGGTGCGATGAAGCCGGATTACGACGTACTGATCATCGGTTCGGGTTTCGGGGGCAGCGTCAGCGCGTTGCGGCTGACCGAAAAGGGCTACCGCGTCGGCGTATTGGAGGCCGGACGCCGGTACGCCGACGAAGATTTCGCCGAGACGTCCTGGGATCTGCGCAAGTTTCTGTGGGCGCCGAGGCTGGGCTGCTACGGCATCCAGCGGATCCACCCCCTGAAGAACGTGCTGATCCTGGCCGGCGCCGGGGTGGGCGGCGGCTCGCTGAACTACGCCAACACCCTGTACGTGCCGCCGGAGCCGTTCTTCAAAGACCAGCAGTGGGCGCACATCACGGACTGGCGCGACGAGCTGATGCCGCACTACGAGCAGGCCAAGCGGATGCTCGGCGTGGTGGAGAACCCGACCTTCACCGACGCCGACCGGATCGTCAAACAGGTGGCGGACGAGATGGGCTGCGGCGACACGTTCGTGCCGACTCCCGTCGGCGTGTTCTTCGGCCCCGACGGCACCAAGGCCCCGGGCAAGACCGTGCCGGACCCCTACTTCGGTGGCGCGGGGCCGGAGCGCACCGGCTGCCTGGAATGTGGTTGCTGCATGACCGGTTGTCGTTACGGCGCCAAGAACACCCTGCTGAAGAACTACCTGGCTCTCGCGGAATCTGCTGGGGCGCAGGTGATCCCGATGACCACGGTCAAGCGTTTCGAGCAGCGTCCTGATGGGCTGTGGGAGGTTCGCACCGTGCGTACCGGCAGTTGGCTGCGCCGCGACCGGCGCACCTACACGGCGAAGCAGGTGATCCTGGCCGCCGGCACCTGGGGCACCCAGCATCTGCTGTTCAACATGCGCGATCAGGGTCTGCTGCCGCGGCTGTCGGATCGGCTGGGCGTGCTCACCCGCACCAACTCCGAGTCCATCGTCGGCGCCGGGAAGCTCGAGGTCGACCCGAACCTCGACCTGACGCACGGGGTGGCGATCACCTCGTCGATCCACCCGACGCCGGACACCCACATCGAGCCGGTCCGCTACGGCAAGGGCTCCAACGCGATGGGGCTGCTGCAGACGCTGATGACCGACGGAACCGGCCCCGAAGGCAGCGACGTGCCGCGCTGGAAGCAACTGTTGGACCAGGCCCGCGAGGATCCGCGTCGCATGATGCGGTTGCTCAACGTCCGTCAGTGGAGCGAACGCACGCTGATCGCCTTGGTCATGCAGCACCTGGACAACTCCATCACCACCTACACCAAACGCGGCAGGCTGGGCATCCGCTGGTACACCAGCAAGCAGGGCCACGGCGAGCCGAACCCGACCTGGATCCCGGTCGGGAATCAGGTCACCCGGCGCATCGCCGACAAGATCGACGCCGTGGCCGGCGGCACCTGGGGAGAGCTGTTCAACATCCCGCTGACCGCGCATTTCCTCGGCGGCGCCGTGATCGGTGACAACGCCGAGCATGGGGTGATCGACCCGTATCACCGGGTCTACGGCTACCCGACGCTGTTCGTGGTGGACGGCGCGGCGATCTCGGCGAACCTGGGCGTCAACCCCTCGCTGTCAATCACCGCCCAGGCAGAGCGGGCCGCGTCGTTGTGGCCGAATGCCGGTGAGGACGACCAGCGCCCGGCGCAGGGCCAGCCGTATCGCCGGCTGGAGCCGATCCCGCCCAAGGCGCCCGTCGTCCCGGCCACCGCGCCCGGCGCGCTGCGCTGGTTGCCGAGCAATCACATCAGCTCCACCGCCGACGCCAGTTAACTCGTGACGATCGCGAGCGTGGCGTAGCCGGGCGCTGCGGGTCGTCACCATTAACTTGCCAGCGCCTGAAGCGGCGCGCCGCTGACCACCCGGCTGCGCTCGCCGCGCACGTTGACCGGCACGTCGCCCATCAGCGTGATGCGGTGCATGAGCCGGGGTTGGTCGTCGTAGTCGTCGACCGCCCGGTGCTGGGTGGCGCGGTTGTCCCACATGGCGACGTCGCCGTGCGCCCAGTTCCAGCCAATGGTGTTCTCCGGCACGGTGATTCGCCGCTGCAGCAGCTCCAGGAGGGCGGTTGACTCGTGGCTGTCCAGGCCGACGAAGCCGCGCACGAAGTCACCGGCCACCAGGGTGCGTTCGCCGGTCTCGGGGTGCACCCGCACCACCGGATGCTCGGTGCGGAAGTCGGGCTTTTCGAAAGCCTGCCGAAACGCCCGCTGCTCCTCGCTCATCGCTTCGACGCTCACGTAGTCGTACCGGTTGGTGTGCAGCGCCCAGAGGTTTTCCACCAGGCATTTGAGCGGTTCGGGCAGGTGCTGGTAGGCCGCCACGGTCGAGGCCCACAGCGTCGAGCCCCCGTAGGCCGGCAGCGTGACCGCACGCAGGATCGACGCCGAGGGGTAGTTGGCGGCGAACGTCACGTCGGTGTGCCAACGGTTCGCCTTGCCGTACCCCGAGTCGATCGGGGTGATCACCGGGAGGTGCTTGGCGGCCAGGGCCGACGCGGCCGGGTGGCCGATCGGCGTGCCCAGCAGACCGGCGAACGCGAGCTGCTCGGAGTCGTCGAGGTGGTGCTGGTGACGGAAGAAGATCACCTTGTGGGTCAACAGCGCCCGGCGGATCGTCTCGACCGCGTCCTGGTCGAGGTCGCCGCCGAGGCGAACCCCGTCCACCCGGGCGCCGATGCGACTGCCCAGCTTGGTGACGGTTATCTGACCTGTCATTTCGTGTTCCTTGAGTCAAAACGGGTGTAGTCAACTGACTACATTTGGTAGTGTAGTCAAATGACTACAACTTCCGCAACCGGCCGCGGGAAGGTGCCCACCGGGCGCGCGGAGGTGGCCGCGGCGATCCTGGAAGCCGCCACCGACCTGTTCGCCGAGCGCGGTCCGGCCGCGACGTCCATCCGCGACATCGCCGCGCGCTCCAACGTCAACCACGGACTGGTGTTCCGCCACTTCGGCACCAAGGAGCAATTGGTCGGCGCCGTGCTCGATCACCTGGGCGCCAACCTGAGCGCCCTGCTGGGCACCGATGCGCCCGCGGCCGTGCTGGAGAGTTCCCTTGATCGCCAGATGCGGGTGATGGCGCGCACCGTGCTGGACGGCTATCCGGCCGGCCAGCTACAGAAGCGCTTTCCCAACATCGCGACGCTGCTCGACGGGGTGCGGCCGCTCTACGATGACGACGTCAAGGCCCGGCTCGCGGTCGCCAATGCCCTTGCGCTGCAGTTCGGTTGGCGCCTGTTCGCCCCGATCCTGCGGTCCGCCACCGGGATTGAGGAGCTGACGGATGCCGAGATACGCGCAGCGGCCGGCGCGGAGGTGCAACGCATCCTCGCGCCCGCCGATGCTCAGTGAGCCTGCACCGATTCCGCGATCAGGGATCGCCGGTGCAGCGGTTCGCGGCCGGCGGGCTGCTGCGGCGGCGGCAGTAGCGGCTTGCGGGGATGCACCGCGACCGTCGTCGCGGATTCGGTGCTCAGCTCGAGGTCCTCGCCGGCGTGCCGGATGGTCAGCTCGCCGCCGGGCCCGTCGCGCAGCGTGTAGGTGACCTCGGCGTGGTTGACGTCGACCGTGACCCGGAAGTCGCGCCAGCGCAGCCGGAACCGTAGCCGCGAAATGCCATCGGGCAGTTGAGGATCCAGCGACAAAACGCCCTCGTCGTCGCGTAAGCCGCCGAAGCCGGACACCAGCGCCGTCCAGGCGCCGGCCAATGAGGCCATGTGCAGACCGTCGCGGGTGTTGTGGTGCAGATCGCGCAGGTCGATCAGGGCGGCCTCGTAAGCGTAGTCGTGCGCGAGCTCGAGGTGCCCCACCTCGGCGCACATCACCGCCTGCGTGCACGCCGACAGTGACGAGTCGCGGACCATGCGCGGCTCGTAATAGTCGACGTTGCGCGCCTTCTGCTCGGGCGTGAACGCGTGGCTCTGCCAGTGCATCGCCAGGACCAAGTCGGCCTGCTTGATCACCTGCGCGGGGTACAGGCGCACGTACGGGTCGTGCAGCAGCAACGGGTAGGCGTGGTTCTCCTTGAAGTCCCACTCCGCGAGGGTGGTGAATCCTTCACACTGCTGATGGACTCCCAGCCCCTCGTCGTACGGAATGTTGGCGGCGCCGGCCGCATCGCGCCACGCCGCCATCTCCTCGTTGGTGACCCCCAGCGCCTTGGCCACATCGGGGTGGCGGTTGCAGGCGTCGGCGGCGACGCGCAGATTGTGCGCGGCCATCAGGTTGGTGAAGACGTTGTCGCGCACGATCGCCGTGTACTCGTCGGGGCCGGTGACGCCGTCGAGGTGCCAGACGCCGTGCCGGTCGTGGTGGCCGAGCGAGAGCCACAGCCGGGCGGTCTCGACCAGCACCTCCAGCCCGCAATCGGCCTCCAGGTCGTCGTCGCCGGTGACGATGCGGTAGCGCTCGAAGGCCATCGCGATGTCGGCGTTGATGTGCCAGGCCGCCGTGCCGGCCGGCCAGTAGGCCGAACACTCCTGCCCGCGGATGGTCCGCCAGGGGAACGCGGCGCCCTCCAAGCCCAGTTCGGCCGCCCGCTCCTTGGCCAGATCCAGGGTCGAGGCGCGCCAGCGCAGCGCGTCGGCCACGGTGTGTGGCGCGGTGTAGCTGAGCACCGGCAGCACGTACCCCTCGGTGTCCCAGAAGGCGTGGCCGTCATAGCCGGTTCCGGTGAGCCCCTTGGCGGCGATCGCGCGGCGTTCGGCGCGGGCGCTGGCCTGCAGCAGGTGGAACAGCCCAAATCGCACGGCCTGCTGGGATTCGGGGTCGCCCTCGACCTCGACGTCGGCGCAGTCCCAGAAGTTGTCCAGATACTCGCGCTGCGCATCCAACAGTCCCTGCCAGCTGGTGTAGCGGGCGCTGTGCAGCGCGGCGGCGACCTGGTCGCGCAGCGCCGGGCGCGAGCGCATGCTCGACCATCCGTACGCCAGGTACTTGACGACGCGCAGCCGCTGTCCCTTGCGCAGCCCGCAGATCACGGTGGTGCGGGCCAGGTCGGCGCGCGCGTCGGTGGTGACCTCGACGCGCCCTTCAACGTCGACCTCGTGATCCATGCCGGCGGCCATCATCAGCGCGCTGCTGCGCGTGCGGTGCATGAGAACCGCTCCAGTGTCGGTGTATTCGTGCGCGACCGCTTCGAGCGGGGTCTCCAGGATGGCCGACACCCGGGGGTCGCCGGAGGTCTCCGGCTGGTCCTCGTTGGTGACCAGCTCCGACTGCACCGTCACCCGAACGAACTCACCGATCGCCTCGACGCAGTACTCGATGGCGGCGACGCCGCGCTGGGCCAGTGACACCAGCCGGGTGGAGACCACCTTGACCTCTTTGCCCGCCGGCGAGCGCCAGTGCGCGCTGCGGGTCAGCGTTCCGGCGCGAAGGTCCAGATCCCGTTCGTGACATAGGACTTCGCCGTAGCGGACGTCGAACGGCTCGTCCTCGACCAGCAGCCGGATGATCTTGCCGTTGGTGACGTCGACCAGCGTCTGGCCGGCTTCGGGGTAGCCGTAACCGGCCTCGGCGTAGGGCAGCGGCCGGATCTCGTAGAAGGAGTTCAGATAGGTGCCCGGCAGGCCGTAGGGCTCGCCCTCGTCGAGGTTGCCGCGCAGCCCGATGTGCCCGTTGGACAGGGTGAACAGCGATTCTGACTGGGCCAGCAGATTCAGGTCGAGCTGGGTCTCGCGCACGTGCCAGGGGTCAACGGGGAACGATTCGTCGGTGATCATGAGCCCAGCAGCTCGGCGAGGTCGGTGACCACCACGTCGGCGCCGTTGCGGCGCAGTTCCTCGGCCTGGCCCACTCGGTCGACGCCCACCACGAATCCGAAGTTACCGGCCCGGCCGGCCGCCACGCCGGACAACGCGTCTTCGAACACCGCCGCCGCTGCGGCGTCGACGTCGAGCAGCTGCGCCCCGCGCAGGTAAGAGTCGGGGGCCGGCTTGCCGGCGATGTGTTCCTCGCGCAGGGTGACGCCGTCCACCCGCTTTTGCACGAACCGGTCCAGGCCGGTGACCTCGAGGACGTCGCGGGTGTTGGCGCTCGACGACACCACCGCGATTGCCAGGCCCGCGGCCGACACCGCCTCTAGGTAGCGGCGGGATCCATCGAACACCTTGACGCCGTCCTCCTTGAGCACCTTCTGGAACATGTCGTTCTTGCGGTTGCCCAGGCCGTAGATCGTCTCGGCGTCGTCGGGGTCGTCGGGGCTGCCGTCGGGCAGCTGGATGTCGCGGCTTTCCAAAAAGGACCGGACGCCGTCCTCGCGCTTCTTGCCGTCCACGTATTCGCGGTAGTCCGCGCCCGCGTCGAAGGGGACGAATTCGTCGCCGGTGCGCTTGGCCCGGTCGGACAGGTAGGCGTCGAACATGGCCTTCCAGGCCTTGGTGTGCACACTGGCGGTGTCGGTGAGCACTCCGTCGAGGTCGAACAGACAGGCACGCACCTCCTCCGGCAGACCCAGCGCTGAACTCAACGGCGGACCTCGCTCTCTGGTCTCGGGCGTCTGGCTTAAGCGATACCCACTTCACCATGCCCGCCATGCGTGTCGCCAGGGATCAGCGGTCTTTTGCCACTGCCACGCCCTGGATCGCGCGCAGGCGCCCATCGGCCAGCGCCCGGGTGAGGTTTTCGGCCTTGCGGTCGAAGTCGGGGACGAAGGCGTGCAGGCCCAGCGGCTGGGGCGGCTGGGCCAGCAGCGCCTGCATGAGCGAGCTCGCGGTCTCGGTGAGGTCGTTCCAGTGCTGCACCGCCAATCCCGCGGAGGTGACCAGGGTGCGCAGCTCGCCGGGGGCCACCAGGTGGCTGTTGGCGGCGGTGTCGGTCCAGGGCAACGGGAAGTCGAGTGCGCGGCCGTCGCCGATGGTCAAGTCCCACAGCGCAAGCCGGCCACCGGGAGTGAGGACGCGGCGCGCCTCGGCGTAGAGCCGCGCCTTGTCGGCCACGTTCATCTGGACGTGCTGGCTGATCGCGACGTCGAAAGTGTCGTCGGCGAAGGGGAGTTCGGTGACGTCCGCCTGGCGAACCGCGATGAGGCGGTCGAGACCGACGAGCCGGTTGAGCCAGTCGTTCGTCTCGCAGTACTCCTCGGTGAGGTCAACGGCGGTGACCCGGCAGCCATAGCGGTCGGCGAGGTAGCGGGCCGTGCCACCGATCCCGCTACCGGCGTCGAGCACCGCGCTCGCGCTGGAGATCTGCGTAAGGTCCACCAGCTGCGCGGTGGCGATGCGGCCCATGGTGTGGAAGTCCTCCAGCAGGGCCAGGTCGGCGGGTCGAAGGCCGTCGAGGTCCTTCCCGGCGTCGATCAGCGCCCGTTTGATGTTTGCCCGCGACAGGCCGGTCGAGTACTGGGCCGCGATGGTGTCGTTCATTTCTGCACCTGAGCCCACGCGGTAATGATGGGAGGCATCGCGATGAGGGCGTTGACCGCCTGCGCCTCCTGACGGAATCGCGGCACGAACTCGTCGATGTCGGCGAGTTCGTCGATGGCGAAGCCTCCCTGTTCGGCAATGGGGGACACCAGCCGCCAGACTTCCGCGAGGTAGGCCAGGATGTCCGTGTCGGCGGCGGTGCCGATCGGCGTGCCGAGGGTCAGCCGCGGAGTGCTGAGGCCGGCGTCGGCGAAGATCGTGTGCAGCGTGGTGCCGAATCGCGGGCTGAGCCCCATGTCCTCGAAGGCGCGAACGATTCCGCCCGTCACGCGCCGGAACAGCGGCGTGTCCGGAACGCCGTGCGCACCGGTGATGTCGTTCTCCGAGAACGCGACAACGCCGCCGGGGCGTACGAAGGAGCTGAGGCGCCGCAACGTGGCGGCCGGGTCCGGCAGGTGCATCAGGATCAACCGGCCGATGACCGCGTCCACCG
This sequence comes from Mycobacterium sp. 1482292.6, assembly GCF_001672995.1. Lineage (NCBI taxonomy): Bacteria > Bacillati > Actinomycetota > Actinomycetes > Mycobacteriales > Mycobacteriaceae > Mycobacterium > Mycobacterium sp. 1482292.6. The sequence goes on from NZ_LZKV01000127.1 coordinate 20,003, forward strand.
GTTCGTCCGGCACGATGGTGTCGACCGCGGCCTGGGTGAAACGCACTGTGCGCCAGCCCTGTTCGAGAGCGCGGGCGCGGGCGAGCTCGACCATCGCGGCCGCGGCGTCGACGCCGAGGACGGTCCCGGTCGGACCGACCAGCCGGGCGGCGACGAACGACACGTCGCCGGGTCCGGACCCGATGTCGAGCACGCGCATGCCCGGCCGCAGCCCGGCCAGTCGCAGCGCGTGCTCGGTGTGGTGGTCGTAGAGCCGGCCCTGCAGGAGGAGGCGCTGCACCTCCGCGTCGGCGTGGCCCAAGACGTAGGTGCTGCCTTGTGGTGCCGTACTCATCGTGTTCCGATCCTTTCTCCAGCGGCGTTCAGGGCAACGGGATCCCGGTGCGCGACGCCGTGCTCACTGCGCCATACCGGGGACTGGCCGGAAAGCCGTGGGTGGGCGGGCTGCGGGTGTTGTTGGGTCCGGTCGAACTTGTCCAGCCGGCGCATCGGTGTGATCGCGGTCAACATGAAGTTGCCCAGCTGTCGCATGAAATTGCCTGCGGTACGGCGGGATTCCGGTCCGGTGACATAGCGGCGCGCGATGGTGAGGAAGTCCTCGGGCTCGACGCCGGCGACATCGCGGACGTGTGTGGTCGGCGCGCCCACCTCCCAGGTTCCCTGGCCGTGCTCGGGAAGGTAGTGACGCAAGCTGGACTGGAAGAACCCACCGGCGCCGAGCCGTTTGGCGTTGACGCGCACGGCGCGCATGAACATCCACGGCGGAACGTCGATGTGACGCACCCGCCTGCCCAACGCTGCACCGACCGCATCGGCGATCTCGGCCCCCGAGAGCAGCGTCGGTCCGGTGGGCCGGTAGGCGCGGCCGTCGTGACGGTGGGGGTCGAGCAGCGCGCCGACGGCGACCCGCGCGATGTCTTCGTTGGAGGGCGGCGCGTTTCGGCCCACCCCGGTCGGTGTCGGCAACACCCCGAGCTGGGCGGCCAGGGGGACCAGCTGCAGGTAGTTGTCGGCGAAGTAACCCGGATCGACGGCCACATGCGCCGTATCGGGCAGCAACTCGAACAGCTTGTCGGTCAACCAGGCCTGCCTCGTCATCAGCGACGGATGCTCCGGGCTGGCCAGCCATTGGCCAAGCGCCACCACTGCTTCCACGCCTGAGCGTCGGGCGGCCACGGCGAAGGCAACGGCGCTGTCGAGGGCATGCGGATGATAGGGAGGGTTGAAATAGAGCCGGTCGATCCCGGCGATGGCACCCATAACCTGTTGGATGTCAAACATATCGGCGATGACGACCTCGGCGCCCATCTCCCGCAGCCGGGCGCTGCGCGCATCGTCACGATGCACCATGGCCCTGGTTCGGACGCCCCTTTCCAGCAGCTGTGCGGCGACCGCGCCGCCGATCTTTCCGGTGGCGCCGGTGACCAATACTCGACCGTTCATCGGAGTGTCCTTTCCTGTTGAGGCGCCGGCTGCCTGGCCGGGAGGAGCCAGCCGACGACGATCGCCGCGCCCAGCGCGATGCCCGCGCAGACCAGCGAGCTGACCTGCAGCCCGTCCAGGAACGCGCGATCCACTGCGGCGCGCACCTGCCCGGCTTGGTGCGCGGGCAGTCGCTGGATCACCGTGTGCGCCAGGGCCATTGAGTGGCGCATCGCGTCGGCGGGCAGCCCGGTCAGGGTGGCCGCGTCGAGGTGCCCGGAGTACACGGACGCGAAGATGCTGCCGGCGACGGCGACTCCGAGCGTGCCGCCGAGCTCGCGGGTGGTGTCGTTGACGGCCGAGCCGACGCCGGCCTTGTCGACGGACAGCGATCCCATGATCGATTCGGTGGCCGGCGAGAAGGTCAGGCCCAGGCCCCCGCCGAGCAGCAGCATCTGCGTGGCGATCTCGAGGTACGGCGTGGCGGCGTCGACGGTGGACGCCCAGGCCAGCCCGGCGGCGAACACGGCCAGGCCGGCGGCGACGACGGCGGTGGTGCCGACGCGTTCGACCAGCCGGGGCCCGACGATGCTGGCGAGCGCGATCGAGGCGGCGACCGGCAGCAGGCGCACACCGGCCTGAAACGCCGTGTAGTCCTTGATGAATTGGAAGTACTGGGTGATGACGAAGATGAAACCGAACAGGGTGAGAAACCCCGCGGTCACCGCCAGGCTGCCGCCGGAGAACCGGCGGTTGAGGAACACCGAGACGTCGAGCATCGGGTGGGTGCTGCGCCGTTCCCAGCGCGCGAACGCGACGAGAATGGCTGCGGCGACGGCGAATCCGGCCGCCGTCCGGCCGTCGGTCCACCCCCACGTGGGCGCCTCGATGACCGTGTAGACCAGCGTCGTGACCCCGATCGCGGACAGGATGAGGCCACCGATGTCGACCCGCGGCGCCGCCGGGTCGCGCGAGGTCGGGACGAACAGCGCGCCACCGACGATGGCCAGCGCGGCAATCGGAATGTTCACCATGAAAATCGAGCCCCACCAGAAGTGTTCGAGCAGCCAGCCGCCGCTGATCGGGCCGACGGCCACCCCGACACCGACCATGGCCGCCCACAGTCCAATCGCCTTGGCGCGCGGCACCGGGTCGGTGAAGATGTTGGTGATCAGTCCCAGCGTGGTCGGGAAGATCACCGCGGCGCCCACCCCCATGGCTGCCCGCGCGGCGATCAACGCCTCGGCCGAATTGGTCTGTGCGGCAACCGCGGATGTGACGGCGAACAGCGCCAGCCCGGAATTCAGCCAGCCCCGCCTGCCGTAGCGGTCGGACAGGCTGCCCGCCGAGAGCAACAGCCCGGACATCACCAGCGTGTAGGCGTCGACGATCCATTGCAGCTGTGCGGTGTCGGCGCCGAGTTCGCGCGCCAGCGTGGGCAGCGCGACGTTGACGATGGTGGCGTCGACGCTGATGACGAAGACACCCAGGCAGATGACGGCGAGCGCGGCGATGGGGTGGTTGCGAAACGCTGGGTCGGTGCGCATGAACAAGACAGTAAATCTGTCAGACAAACAAATCAAGTACAAACTTGAAAAAGATGTCTAACCCCAGGTAGGGTGGCATGGTGGCGTCCCGCAGGAACTACAACCAGAACTGCCCGATCGCCCGGGGGCTCGACGTCCTCGGTGAGCGGTGGACCCTGCTGATCCTGCGCGAGCTGGTCGGCGGCGCCCGCCGCTACGGTGACCTGCGGGCCGAACTGCCCGGCATCGCAACGAATCTGCTCGCCGAGCGGCTCAAGGAGCTCACACATGCCGGGCTGGTCGATCGCGCCGACCTGCCGGCGCCGATCGGTCGCACCGTCTACAGCCTCAGCGACCTGGGCTGGCAGCGTGTGCTGCCGGTGCTACAGAGCATCGCGTGGTTCGGGCTGGACCACCTGGACCCGATCGGCGACGGGCCGGTGTCGCCGCTCAACGGGTTCCTGGCCGGAATCCTGCTGGGCTTTCAGTCGGGCCGGGCCGCCGGTGTGGAGACCACCTGCCGGGTCGAGATCGACGGCCGCCGTTTCGAATTCGCGGTGACACAGGGACGCCTGGCCGGTGTCCGCGGTGAGCCCGCAGTGACGATCACGGCGACTGCGGCGGACCTGGTGGCCGCCCGGCTGGGCACCGACGAAGCCAAGCGCACCGCGGCGCGGCGGCGAATCGAGTTCCACGGCGACGCGGATGCCGTCGGCGCCGTCCGCACCGCGTTTGCGCTGTAGGCCTGTCGGGCGGCGGCGACGCCGGCAGCCACTAGACTCGCGTGCGTGGCCGACCCCACTGAAAGCCCTGAACTCGAGATCTCCGAGGTGTCCGGAGCGCCGGCCCGACCGGTGCTGGTCGTGGACTTCGGCGCGCAGTACGCGCAGTTGATCGCCCGTCGCGTCCGCGAGGCGCGGGTGTTCTCCGAGGTCATCCCGCACACCGCGACGGTCGAGGACATCAAGGCCCGCGACCCGCTGGCGCTGGTGCTCTCCGGCGGGCCGTCCAGTGTCTACGCCGACGGCGCGCCCCAGATCGACCCGGCGCTGTTCGATCTCGGGGTGCCGGTGTTCGGCATCTGTTATGGGTTTCAGGCGATGGCGCAGGCGCTGGGCGGGACCGTCGCCCACACCGGCACCAGCGAATACGGTCGCACCGAACTGAAAGTCCTCGGCGGCGAACTGCATTCGGGATTACCGAGTGTGCAGCCGGTGTGGATGAGCCACGGTGACGCGGTCACGGCCGCGCCGGACGGGTTCGAGGTGGTGGCCAGCAGCTCCGGCGCTTCGGTGGCCGGCTTCGAAAACCGGGCCCGACGCCTGGCCGGTGTGCAGTACCACCCGGAGGTCATGCACAGCCCGCACGGCCAGCAGGTGCTCAGCCGATTCCTGCACGACTTCGCCGGTCTGGGCGCGGACTGGACGGCCGCCAACATCGCCGAGGTGCTGATCGAGCAGGTGCGCGCCCAGATCGGCGACGGCCGGGCGATCTGCGGGCTGTCGGGCGGGGTGGATTCCGCGGTGGCCGCCGCGCTGGTGCAGCGCGCCATCGGTGACCGGTTGACCTGTGTCTTCGTCGACCACGGGCTGCTGCGCGCCGGCGAGCGGGCGCAGGTGCAGCGCGACTTCGTCGCCGCCACCGGGGCCAACCTGGTCACCGTCGACGCGGCCGACACCTTTCTCTCCGCACTGGCGGGCGTGACCAATCCCGAAGGCAAACGCAAGATCATCGGACGCCAGTTCATCCGGGCCTTCGAGGGTGCGGTGCGAGACATCGTGGGGGACGGGGATTCTCACGTCGATTTCCTGGTGCAGGGCACGCTGTATCCGGACGTGGTGGAATCGGGCGGTGGCAGCGGGACCGCGAACATCAAGAGCCACCACAACGTCGGCGGCCTGCCCGACGACCTGAAGTTCACGCTCGTCGAGCCGCTGCGGCTGCTGTTCAAGGACGAGGTCCGCGCGGTCGGCCGCGAGTTGGGCCTGCCGGAGGATATTGTTGCGCGCCAACCCTTTCCGGGACCGGGTTTGGGGATCCGGATCGTCGGCGAGGTCACCGCTGCCCGGCTGGACACGCTGCGGCGTGCGGACTCGATCGCCCGCGAGGAACTCACCGCTGCCGGCCTGGACACCCTGATCTGGCAGTGTCCGGTGGTGCTGCTCGGCGAGGTGCGCTCGGTCGGCGTGCAGGGCGATGGCCGCACCTACGGACACCCGATCGTGCTGCGCCCGGTGTCCAGTGAGGACGCCATGACCGCCGACTGGACCCGGGTGCCCTACGAGGTGCTCGAGCGCATCTCGACCCGGATCACCAACGAGGTGGCCGAGGTCAACCGCGTGGTGCTGGACATCACCAGCAAACCACCCGGCACCATCGAATGGGAGTAGGCCCCGGCCGCGAAAATGCGGCCACATGCCACCCATCAGCCACACCAGTATCGATCGCATAACGCTGCCCCTTGCGTCGCTTGACGGTTGTCGGAGGGCAGGTGTTTACTTCGAAATGTATCGAACATACATTCGAATACTTTTCCCGAACGTGGTGCTAGGAGGCTGTCATGACCGCGGCTTTTGCCTCCAGCCGCCGCCAGGAAACCCGTGCTGAGCAGCTGGAATCGTTGCGCCGGCGGATGGCGAGCATCGCCGGGAAGAAGGCCGGGGCCGCCACGGTGCCCGCCGACGATCTGCTGCCCGACTCGGAGTCCCAGCTCGCCCTCCCGCCCTGGCTGGCCGACCTGCTGCCCGCGCCGGTGCCGCGGGGAACGGTCGCGGTGCTCTCGGGTGCCCGGTCGCTGTTGCTGAGCGTGGTGGCCGCCGTCACGGCCGCCGGTGGCAACGCCGCAATCGTGGGCCAGCCGGACATCGGGTTGCTGGCCGCCGCGGAGATGGGGGCGGATCTGAGCCGGCTCGCGGTGATACCGGATCCCGGCACCGATCCGGTGGAGGTGGCCGCGGTGCTCGTCGACGGCATGGACCTGGTGGTCCTGGGGCTGGGCGGGCGCCGGGTGCCGCCGACCCGGGCGCGGGCGGTGGTGGCCCGCGCCCGTAACAAGGGCTGCACCCTGCTGGTCACCGGCGGCGATTGGCAGGGGGCCCCGACGCGCCTGGCCGCCCGGGTCTGTGGGTATGAGATCACCGCCGAGGGCCGTCCCGGATTCGGCCGGATCGGCGGGGTGCGGCTGCAGGTCAGCGGGACGTGCGCGGGACGACGGGTGACGACTCCAGCGCGAGCCGGGTAAATACCGTGGTAACCCCTTCTGGTTCAAGGGTTTTGGCGATCTGGTGCATGGATTGGCCGGCGGTCGCGGCGGCGACGGCCGCGGGTCTGTCCGCGACCGCCCCGATCGCGGTCACGCTGGCCAACCGGGTGATCGCCTGCTCGTCGGCCGCCCGTGCCGCGGGGGTGCGCCGGGGGCTGCGGCGCCGGGAGGCGGCGGCGCGGTGCCCGCAACTACACGTCACCGCCGCCGACGCGGACCGCGACGCCCGCTTCTTCGAAGCGGTGATTGCGGCGGTGGACGACCTGGTGCCCCGCGCCGAGGTGCTGCGGCCCGGCCTCCTGGCGTTGCCGGTGCGCGGAGCGGCCCGCTATTTCGGGTCCGAGGCCACCGCCGCCGAACGCCTGATCGATGCGGTGGCCGCCGCCGGCGCCGAGTGTCAGGCCGGGATCGCCGACCGGTTGTCCACCGCGGTCTTCGCGGCCCGGGCGGGCCGGATCGTCGAGCCGGGAGGCGACGCGAAATTTTTGTCGGTGCTGTCCATCCGCCAACTCGCCACCGAACCGAGCCTGTCCGGTGCCGGCCGCGAAGAACTGACGGACCTGTTGTGGCGGATGGGGATTCGCACCATCGGGCAGTTCGCCGCGCTGTCGCGCAGCGACGTGGCCTCCAGGTTCGGCGCCGACGGGGTGACCGCGCACCGGTTGGCCTGCGGCGAGCCCGAACGGCCGCCCTCCAGGCGGGAGCCGCCCGCCGACCTCGAGGTCGTGCTGGACTGCGATCCGCCGATCGACCGGGTCGACGCCGCGGCGTTCGCCGGGCGGTCGCTGGCCGGCAAGCTGCATCAGGCGCTGATGGACGCCGGGGTGGGATGCACCCGGCTGGCCATCCACGCCGTCACCGCCAACGGCGAAGAACTGCACCGGGTGTGGCGATGCGCCGAGCCGTTGACCGAGGATGCCACCGCCGATCGGGTGCGCTGGCAGCTTGACGGGTGGTTGAGCAGCCGCACCGCGCGAAGTCCCCGTCCCACCGCCGCGGTGACGCTGTTGCGGCTGGCCGCGGTGGAGGTGGTCTCGGCCGAGGCGTTGCAGTTGCCGCTCTGGGGCGGCCTGGGCGAGGAGGACAGGCTGCGGGCCCGCCGGGCGCTGGTGCGGGTGCAGGGCCTGCTCGGTCCGGAGGCGGTGCGAGTGCCGGTGCTGTCCGGCGGGCGCGGCCCGGCCGAGCGCATCACGCTGATCCCGCTCGGCGACGAGCCGGTGCCGCGGGCCGATCCCGATCTGCCGTGGCCCGGCCGGCTGCCCGAGCCGTCGCCGGCGGTGCTGCTGGACGACCCGGTGGAACTGCTTGACGCCCAAGGGAATCCGGTACGGGTGACCATCCGGGGGTTGTTCTCCGCCGACCCGGCGCGCATCGTCGCCCATGGCCGGGACGAGCGGCTGTGCTGGTGGTCCGGGCCCTGGCCGGTCGACGAGCGGTGGTGGGATCCCGACCTGGCCAAGGGCCGCACCGCCCGCGCCCAGGTGTTGCTGGAGAGCGAGCGTGCGCTGCTGCTGTGCTATCGCCAGCGGCGCTGGTATGTGGAGGGGAGTTACGAATAGCGTTGTTATTGAGCGTATTCGACGCGCCGCAACGCGTCGGGGGTGAGGTCCTTGAGCGAGGGATACCCGTCGACGGCCATGATCAGGTCCGCTTCGGCCAGCAGCGAGCGCAGGACGTGCACGATGCCGTCGACACCACCGACCGCCAGCCCGTAGGCGTACGGGCGACCGATCCCCACGGCGGTCGCCCCCAGGGCGAGCGCCTTGATGATGTCGGCGCCACCGCGCACCCCGGAGTCGAACAGCACCGGCATCCCGTCGGCGGCCTCGACCACCTCCGGCAGGCAATCCAGGCAGGGCAGCCCGCCGTTGGCTTGCCGCCCGCCGTGATTGGAGCAGTAAATGCCGTCCACGCCAATGTCTTTGGCGCGGCGCACGTCGTCGGGATGGCAAATGCCCTTGACCATCAGCGGCAGGCTGGTCTCGGCCCGCAGCCACTCGAGGTCCGCCCACCGGAACGGGCCGCCGAAGATCGGCAGCTTGCGCACCGCCGCCTCGGTGGCGTCTTCACCCCGGCTCAGGTTGGCGCGAAAAACCGGGTCGCTGGTGTAGTTGGCCAGGCACCCGCTGGGCACCTGCGGGTAGTTCCCGCCGCTCAGGTCGCGGGGTCGCCAGCCGGTGACCCAGGTGTCCAGCGTGACGGCGATGCCCTTGAAGCCGGCCGCCTCGGCCCGGTGCACCAGGCTGGCGGCCATCTTGCGGTTGGGTGGCGTGTACAGCTGGAAGAACGCCGGGGTGTCACCGAGTTCGGCGGCGAGGCTTTCCATCGGGTCGGCCGACAGGGTCCCCAAGAAAAACGGCACGCCGGTGCGAACCGAGGCCCGCGCACAGAGCATGTCCCCATGCCCGTCGGGGTCGCACACCCCGATGACGCCGATGGGTGCCATGAAGATGGGCGAGGGGAACCTGATGCCGAACAACTCGACGGACATGTCGCGCTGCTCCGGGGCGATCCCCATGCGCGGATACAGGCCCCACCGCTTGAAGGCCGCGCAGTTCGCCCGCTGGGTGTGCTCATCACCGGCGCCGCCGGCCACATAGCCCAGCACCTTCGGCGTCATCGCCGCCGCGGCCTTCTCCTCCAGCTCCTCGAACCGGATCGGATACTGCGGCTGATTGCCGTGCAGCGACTGGTCGTACAGCTCGTTTTGATACTCGGCGAAGGCCATGGTCGGGGCTTTACCCCCCGCTTCGCCCACCAAACGAGGCTCAGTACCGCCCGAAGGCGATGGCCACGTTGTGTCCGCCGAAGCCGAACGAGTTGTTGATGGCGTACTCGTAGTTGC
>NZ_LZKV01000128.1:0-25837 GCF_001672995.1 Mycobacterium sp. 1482292.6
AAGAGCAGGTGCGCGGCCATCCCCTCGCCGCCGGTGGCGGTGTTGACGACGACGCCCGCCAATCCTGCGCCGATCGCCGCGGAGGTCAGCTGGACGGTGTTGATGGCCGCGGAAGCCGCGCCGCCTTCGGCCGGGTCGGCGACCGACGCCATCGCGCGGGCCGACAGGTGCGGCCAGGCCATCCCGATCCCGATGCCGGCGACCAGCAGCGCGACCGCCCACAGCGCGGCGGTGCCGGCCGACCCGTCGCCGCGCCGGGCCACCGCCCCCAATGCCAGGCCGGACGCGGCCACCAGCGGCGCCACCATGACCACCCACCCGATGGTTCGTGGGTTCTCCAGCGATGCGCTTACGATCTCGCTGACCGTCCAGCCGAGGGCGAGCGCCGCCCCCAGGAACCCGGCCGCGATCGGCGTCAGATGGGCCAGCCGCTGCCCGAACAGCGGCACGTAGGTGTTCACCATCGCCGCGCCCATCAGCACGCCCATGGTCAGGTAGATCCACTTCAGCGGCCCGGGCGAGAACACGCTGGGCGGCAGGATGGCCGCGTGCATGCGCCAGTCGACGATCACGAACACGCCCACCAGCACGATGCCGGCCGCAAGCAGCCCGAACGTCGCGACGGTGTTGTGCGGAATCTGCGCGACGCTGACGGCCAGCGCGGCCACGCCGATGATCAGCAGCGACCAGACCGGCACCTTCATCCTCGGGATGCCGGTCGTCGGGCTGACCCGGGCCAGCGCAACCGGCACCAACAGGGCCATCAGCACGGTCAGGACGGCCATCGCGACGAACGCCCAGCGCCAGATGCCGAACTGCGCGAACAGGCCGCCCGTCGTGGGCCCGACCACGGTCGCCACGCCCCACATCGCCGACACCAGCGCCGAGCCCCGCGTCCACAACCAGCGGGGCAGGGCGGAGTTGATGACCGCGTAACCCAGCCCGGCCAGCAAGCCGCCGGCCACCCCCTGCATCGCCCGGCCAGCAATCAAAACATGCATGGTCGGGGCGGCGGCGCAGACCAGGCTGGCGACGCCGAACACCACGAGGCCCAGCATGTATGACGAACGCGCGCCGATGCGCAGCAGCATCGGATTGACCATCGTCGCCGCGACCACCGACCCGACGAGATACAGGGTCGTCACCCACGCGTAGAGCCGGCTGCCGCCGATTTCCGCGATGGTGTTGGGCAACAAGCTGGTGGTCAGGAACTCGTTGGTGGCGTAGAGCGCTACCCCGCCGGCCAGCAGGATGGAAGTCCTCAGATACCTCGGGCCCAGCAGCTCACGCCAGCCGCCGGTGATAGTCGCCGCGTCGGTCACTCCTCCACCGTATGGGGTGCCGCGGCGACAACAGCCGCAGATCGGTTGCCAGCAAACTCATTTCAGGCCGGCGGCGTCCATCCCCCGCAGTTCCTTTTTCAGGTCGGCGATCTCGTCGCGGAACCGGGCCGCCAGCTCGAATTGCAGGTCGCGCGCGGCGGCCATCATCTGCGCGGTCAGGTCCTTGATCAGGTCGGCCAGTTCGGCGCGCGGCATGCTGGCCGTGTCGCGGCCCTCGAACACCCCGGCGCTGACGGCGCGACCGGGCTCGCCCTGCGCCCGCCGGCCACGGGACGCATTGCGGCCCGACCCGCCGATCTCCACGGTCTCGCTGTCGTCGGCCTCGCGGTAGACCTGGTCGAGGATGTCGGCGATCTTCTTGCGCAGCGGCTGCGGGTCGATGCCGTTCTCCTCGTTGTACGCGACCTGCTTGGCCCGACGCCGTTCGGTCTCGTCGATGGCCTCTTTCATCGAGTCGGTGATGGTGTCGGCGTACATGTGCACCTCACCGGAGACGTTGCGGGCGGCGCGGCCGATGGTTTGAATCAGGCTGCGCGATGACCGCAGGAAGCCCTCCTTGTCGGCGTCCAGGATCGCCACGAGCGACACCTCGGGCAGGTCCAGCCCCTCGCGCAGCAGGTTGATGCCGACCAGCACGTCGTATTCGCCCAGCCGCAGCTGACGCAGCAGCTCGACCCGGCGCAACGTGTCGACCTCGGAGTGCAGGTAGCGCACCCGGATGCCCATCTCCAGCAGGTAGTCGGTGAGGTCCTCGGCCATCTTCTTGGTCAGCGTGGTCACCAGCACCCGCTCGTCGGCCTCGGTGCGCTTGCGGATTTCGCCGATCAGGTCGTCGATCTGGCCCTTGGTCGGCTTGACGACGACCTTCGGGTCGACCAGGCCGGTGGGCCGGATCACCTGCTCGACGAACTCGCCACCGGACTGGCTGAGCTCGTAGGGACCGGGGGTGGCCGACAGGTACACCGTCTGCCCGATCCGGTCGGCGAACTCCTCCCAGGTCAGCGGGCGGTTGTCGCACGCCGACGGCAGCCGGAAGCCGTATTCGACCAGGTTGCGTTTGCGCGACATGTCGCCCTCGTACATCCCGCCGATCTGCGGGACGGTGACGTGCGATTCGTCGATGACCAGCAGGAAGTCTTCCGGGAAGTAGTCCAGCAGCGTGGCCGGCGGTGAGCCCGGGCCCCGGCCATCGATGTGCCTTGAGTAGTTTTCGATGCCCGAGCAGAAGCCGACCTGGCGCATCATCTCGATGTCATAGTTGGTGCGCATCCGCAACCGCTGCGCCTCGAGCAGCTTGCCCTGGCCCTCCAGCTCGGCCAGCCGCTCGGCCAGCTCGGCTTCGATCGTCGAGATCGCCATCGCCATCCGCTCCGGGCCGGCGACGTAGTGGGTGGCCGGGAAGATCCGCAGCGAGTCGACCTGGCGGATGACGTCACCCGTCAGGGGGTGCAGGTAGTACAGCGCCTCGATCTCGTCGCCGAAGAATTCGATGCGCACCGCCAGCTCTTCATAGGACGGGATGATCTCCACCGTGTCGCCGCGCACCCGGAACGAGCCGCGGGTGAACGACAGGTCGTTGCGGGTGTACTGAACGTCGACCAGCAACCGCAGCAGACCGTCCCGGGGCACCTCGTTGCCGACCCGGAGCTCGACCGAGCGGTCGAGATACGACTGCGGGGTGCCCAGGCCGTAGATGCAGGACACCGACGCCACCACGACCACGTCGCGGCGCGACAGCAGCGACGACGTCGCGGAGTGCCGCAGCCGTTCCACGTCGTCGTTGATCGAGCTGTCCTTCTCGATGTAGGTGTCGGTCTGCGCGATGTACGCCTCGGGCTGGTAGTAGTCGTAGTACGAGACGAAGTATTCAACAGCGTTGTGCGGCAACATCTCTCGCAGCTCGTTAGCCAGCTGCGCGGCCAGCGTCTTGTTGGGCGCCATCACCAGGGTGGGCCGCTGCAGCCGCTCGATGAGCCAGGCGGTGGTCGCCGACTTGCCGGTGCCGGTGGCGCCGAGCAGCACGACGTCGCGCTCTCCCGCCCTGATCCGGCGTTCCAGCTCCTCGATGGCGGCCGGCTGGTCCCCGGCGGGTTGGTGTGGGCTGACGACCTCGAAGCGGCCGCCGACGCGCACCAACCCCTCCACGGCCTCTTCGGCCGGGCGGTACTCCGAATGCGCTACTACGGGATGTTCCGTGGCGAATGCCATGCCACCAGGGTAGAACCGATCACCGACAAGTGCCGTGGCGGTGGTTTTACCAGGTCGGCGGGGCACCTGCGCCACATCCGTCACGTCCATACCTGTCCGGAAGGACAACGCTTACCCCAAACGTGCCAGCGCATGCGCTAGCGAGTTTGAAACTCACGTCGTGGTACCTGGAGACCGACCCGCCCCGCGAGACCGACTACCCCGCCGGACGCGTCCAGGTCCGGGTGACCGGATCGCATTGCAGCAGATAACCGTCGCTGGACGTGCTCATGGCGAACACCGAGGTGTTCGGCCGGTCGCAGGAGCTGCCCGCGGCGTGCACGCCCATCGTGATCGGCGCCTTGGCCCAGCTGCTGCCCTCGCAGACGATCTGCTCGTTGTTGGTCGGGTCGTAGGCCACCTTGCCGACGTCGCTGCACAACCCGCCGAGCACCGGCGGCGCCGGGGCCGACGCGGTGGTCGAGGTGTTGATGACCTGGGTGGGATCGCCCAGCGCCACCTTCGCGGGCGCATCGCCCGCCCGGGTGGCCACCACCGGCACCCGCACCACCGCTCCCTGGGCCCCGCATTCGTTGCTGAGCACGGTCTCGGTCTCCGTGCCGCGCAGCGTGCCGTCCGCCTGCGGCGCCAGCGACCAGGCGACGGTTTCCTGCTGGGTGGCCCGCACCTGACCGTTGGGCTGGGTGCAGCCCACCCGCTGCTGCACGGGCGCACCCTGCCAGTAGCCGCCCACGAAGCGCAGGGTGTCGGTCTGTCCGCCATCGGTGGTGTTGGCCACCTGGTGAGTGGCGTCGTCCAGCTGGGTGCCGGTGGCCGCACATCCGTTGGTGGTGCACACCGACCGGAAGGCCCACCAGTTGGTGGCGGCGCCGTCGTGCCGGATCGAGATGCCGTTGGTGGTGCGCTTGGCCTGGTCGTAGGCCAGCCGATACGTCCCGTTGAGCACGGGTCCGCCCGCGGTGGGCGCGGCACTCGCGGCCGGCACCGACGGCTTGGAGGCGAGCGCCGGGTTGCTCGGCGGCGGGCCGGGCTGGAAGGAGTAGAGGATCGACCAGGTCGCCGCGACGGCGATCAGTACCGCACACACCAGCGCGGCCGCCCATCGGGTTTTCGACGAAAAACGGTGGCCCAGAACGGCAATGACGCCGGCGGGACCGCGCCGGCGATGCTCCGTCGCCACCACGGCGCGGGGCGCGACGCCACGGCCGAACTCGGAGGCGGCCCCGGACGACTCGCTGACGGCGGTGGCCAACGCGCGGCACCGGTCGAACCTGTCCTCGGGGCGCTTGGCGAGGGCCCGGGCGAACACCTCGTCGAGCTCGGCGAGGTCGGGGCGAAAATCGCTGAGCCGCGGCGGTTCCTGATGCAGGTGCTGGCTGATCACCGCGATCGGGTTGGAATGCTGAAACGGCGGCGCCCCGGTGAGCAGGTGGAAAGCCGTTGCGGCCAAAGCGTATTGATCGGCCCGGCCGTCGATGGGCGAACCCGTCAGCTGCTCGGGCGCGGCGTACGCCACGGTTCCGACGGCGACGTTGGTCTCGGTGATCCCGCTGATGTCACCCAGGTGGCGCGCGACCCCGAAGTCCGCCAACAGGATTCGGCGCTCTCCCGCCTCGGGATGGGTGAGCAGGATGTTGGCCGGCTTGACGTCGCGGTGCAGCAGTCCACGGTCGTGGGCGTAGTCCAGCGCGCCCGCCACCGCTTGCACGATGGCGCACACCTCGTGGATGGGCATCCCCTCGGCGTAGTTCTCCTTGACCAGCCGGGAGGCGTCGGTGCCCTCGACGTAGTCCATCGAAATCCACAGGTGCCCGTTGAATTCGCCCCGGTCGTGCACACCCACAATGTGCGGGTGCCACAGCGTCGCGGCGAGATCGGCCTCGCGATTGAATCTTTCGCGAAACTCGGGGTCGGCGGTCACCGCCTCGGCGAGGACCTTGATCACGTCGCGGCGGGGCAGCCGGGGATGCAACGCCAGGTAGACCTCGGCCATGCCGCCCGCACCGAGCTGCCGCAAAATCGTGTAGCCGGCGAACGATGCGCCGTTGCCTACCGCCAGGCGCTGCCCGCTGGACTCGTTGAGTTGTTGAGCGGCCACGGGTTCCGCGTTCGGGGCCGAATCGACCGGTGGTATCCGGCGGAACAGCTGCCCGATCGGCATGGCGGGCAACGAGTGAAACCCCGCGCGCAACGCCGCACGGGCTTGTCGCGGGTTGCTCAACAGCCGCCGTCCGGCGCCGATGCGCCGAGTAGTTCCCTTGTGCTCGTTCATCAATGCCCTGCCCCCTCGTTTTCCGGCACCGCCCCCTGGTGTCGCCGCGCTGTGCTGCGGATCGCAGCACCCTGGGCGTGCGCATCGCGATTGGGCCCTCTACGTCTCGTCGCTTGCCGGCACCACAGTGTGCTCGACGCGCGCGGACGCAACCCTTATTGCACCCCTCCCGTTCGAATAATGCCGCACGCCAGTAGGCGATTCGTCTCAGCAGGCTATGAAAGGGCTATGAGTGGCCGAATCGAGACAAAGGGAAGTCACAGGTGGCTCCAATAGAGCGCACTGCCAACGCTGGCCGATACTTGAGTGGTGACTCGACCCGCCCCGCCCATTCTGACAATTCGGCATGACGGGTCCCAACGATCCTTCGCGGCGGGCCACGAGGTGGTCGTCGGGCGCGACGTGCAGGCCGATGTGCGCATCGCCGATCCGCGGATTTCGCGCGCGCATCTGATCGTGCGGTTCGACCAAGGCCGTTGGCTGGCAATCGACAACGGCTCGCTGAACGGCACCTACCTCAACGGCTACCGGATGCCGGTGGTCGATATCCACGACGGGCAGAGCATTCACATCGGCAACCCCCAGGGGCCGCGCCTGACCTTCGCGATCGGGCCCCAGCAGGGTCATGCCGGCCAGCCGCCGCGGCCCAGGCCGAGTCACGACTCCGGGCCGCCAACGCTGGCATGGACTGCGCTTGCCGAGCAAACGAATCCGACGCATCCGCCGCGGCCCCCACAGGGCCGAACCGGCGGCCAGAACAGGGGTCCCGCTCGCGGCGGCCCGCAGGGCGCGCCGTCGCGCCCGGTGCCACCCCGGCAGCCGGCGAGGCCGCCGAACGCGCCCCCGCGACAGCCGACGGTGCCGCCTCGCCAGGCGCCACCGCCCCGCGTGCCGCCGGCGCCGGCGCCGCGCGGCGTACCGCCCGAGGAGCGGACCGTCATCGACCCGGGCTCACCGGCAAGGCTGCAGGTCAGCCCGCCCGCCGCGGGCGAAACCGAGGCGCCACCACAGCCATCCGCAACGCCCGCAGCGGAATTCACCGTGATCGACGCCAAGACGGCCGACGTGTCGAACCTGGCGACGCGTTTTGTGAAATTGCTCTCGCCGCGCGCGTCCTCGGCGGCGGGCACCGCCGGCGCCATGACGATCGGCCGCGCCCCCGAGAACGACATCGTCGTCTCCGACGTGTTGGCGTCGCGCCAGCATGCCACCCTGGTTCCCACCCAGCTGGGCACGGAGATCCGCGACAACAGCGTCAACGGGACGTTCGTCAACGGCACCAGGGTCGGGTCGGCCATCCTGTCGCAGGACGACATCGTCACCATCGGCAACGTCGACCTGGTGTTCCGCGACGGCACCCTGACCGAACGCGGCGGCGCCGCCACCCGCACCGGCGGCCTCGAGGTGCGCGACGTCTCCTACGTCGTCGACAACGGCAAGCAGTTGCTCGACGACATCTCGCTGACCGCGCGCCCCGGGACGCTGACCGCCGTGATCGGCGGTTCGGGCGCCGGCAAGAGCACACTGGCCCGGCTCATCGCCGGTTACACCACCCCGACGTCGGGCTCAGTCACGTTCGAGGGACACAACATTCACGCCGAGTACGCATCGCTGCGCAGCAGGATCGGCATCGTTCCCCAAGACGACGTGGTGCATCGCCAGCTGACCATCAACCAGGCGCTGGGCTACGCCGCCGAGCTGCGGCTGCCGCCCGACACCAGCAAGAGAGACCGCGCGAACGTCGTCGCCCAGGTGCTCGAGGAACTCGACCTGACCAAGCACGCCGACACCCGCGTCGAAAAGCTGTCCGGCGGGCAGCGCAAGCGCGCCTCGGTGGCGCTCGAACTGCTGACCGGCCCGTCGCTGCTGATCCTCGACGAGCCGACCTCGGGGCTGGACCCCGCGCTGGACCTGCAGGTCATGACGATGCTGCGCCAGTTGGCCGATGCCGGCCGGGTGGTGCTGGTGGTGACACACTCGCTGTCCTACCTCGACGTCTGCGACCAGGTGCTGCTGATGGCCCCGGGCGGCAAGACCGCCTACTGCGGCGCGCCCGACCAGATCGGTGGGGCGATGGGCACCACCAACTGGGCGAAGATCTTCACCCAGGTCGGCGCCGACCCCGACGAGGCCAACCGCCGCTTCCTGGAACAGAACGAGGCCCAGAAGCGGCCGCAGCGGTACCTGCCCGACAAGACCGACGAGCCGAGCAGCCTCGGGGAACCGGTTCACACCAGCGTGCGCCGTCAGATCTCGACGATCGCCCGGCGGCAGGTGCGCCTGGTGATCGCCGACCGCGCCTACTTCGTGTTCCTGGCGCTGCTGCCGTTCATTTTGGGCTCGCTGTCGCTGACCGTGCCGGGCAGCAACGGATTTCACGCACCCGCGCCGAACGCGGGGACACCGGACGAAGCCGCGCAGATACTGGCCCTGCTGATGCCGGCCGCGGCATTCATGGGCACCGCCTTGACAATTCGCGACCTGGTCGGCGAGCGCGCCATCTTCCAGCGTGAGCAGGCGGTGGGCTTGTCGACCACCGCCTACCTGCTGGCCAAGAGCGCGGTGTTCTGCGGGTTCGCGGTACTGCAGTCGGCGATCGTCACGGCGATCGTGGTGGTCGGCAAGAGCGCCCCGACGCGCGGCGCGGTGCTGTTCGGCCACTCGACCGTCGGGGCCACCGTCGAACTGTTCGCCACCGTCGCGGCGACGTGCGTCGCCTCGGCCATTCTGGGCCTGGCGATTTCGTCGCTGGTGCGCTCCAGCGAGCAGATCATGCCGCTGTTCGTGGTGGCCGTGATGGCGCAGCTGGTGCTGTGCGGCGGGATGGTGCCGGTGACCGGCCGCCTCGGGTTGAACCAGCTGTCGTGGGCGATGCCGGCGCGCTGGGGCTACGCCGCGGCATCGTCGACGGTGGACCTGCGTCACCTGGTGCCCGACACCCTGCTGTCGCAGGATCGGTTCTGGCAGCACACGCCGAAGATCTGGCTGCTCGACATGGGCATGCTGGCCGCGCTGTCGATCTTCTACGCCGGGTTCGTGCGATGGAAGATCCGGTTGCGCCGGTAACGAGGCGGCCCGGCGGCGGTAGGGTGACACCATTCACCCGCCGAAGCACGAGACGTTCGACCTGGTGGCCCGCACGAACACCGATCCCAAGGGCATCGTGCGGACCGTCGACGAATATGCCGTGCACCCGTGGGGCCTCTACATCGCCCGGCCCACCCCCGGTCGCGCGCAGTTCCATTACCTCGAGTCGTGGCTGCTGCCGTCGTTGGGGTTGCGCGCCACGGTGTTTCATTTCAATCCCGGGCATGAACGGGACCTGGACGTCTACCTGGATGTGGGCGAATACCTGCCCGGCCCCACCGCGTGGCATTCCGAAGATCACTACCTGGACATCGAGGTCCGCACCGGGATCGGGGCGGAACTCACCGATGTCGACGAGCTGCTGGACGCCGTCCGCCACGGCCTGCTCACCCCCGAGGTCGCCGCGCAGGCGGTGCAGCGGGCGGTGACCGCCGTCGACGGGCTGGCCCGCAACGGCTATGACCTGTCGCGCTGGCTGGCGCACCACGGCATGCGGTTGACCTGGCGCGGGCGCGCCGCGTCGCCGGACCACGTGTCATGACGGACTTCGCCGGTCTGCCTCGCGCGGTGCGCGCGGCGCTGCGCGAGGAACCCGTGCCGGACTGGCGGCCGCCGACGCTGGCCACGCTCACCGAGGATCGGTTCTCCGATCCGCACTGGATCTTCGAGCGCAAGTTCGACGGCATGCGTTGCCTGGCGTTTCGCGACGGCGACCGGTTGCGGCTGTTGTCGCGGAATCGTCAGACGCTCAACGGAACCTACCCCGAGTTGGTGGATGCGCTCGCCGGCCAGCGCACCACTCGCTTCGTCGTGGACGGCGAGGTGGTGGCGTTCGAGGGCCGCCGGACCAGCTTCGCCCGGCTGCAGGGCCGGCTGGGCATCACCGACCCCGAGTTGGCCCGCGCATCCCCGGTGCGCGTCTTCTACTACGTTTTCGACCTGCTGCATCTCGACGGCCAATCCACCGTCGAGGTGCCGCTGCTCTGGCGTAAAAGGTTGCTGCGCAAGGCAATCGACTTCGCCGACCCGCTGCGCTACGCCCCGCACCGGGTCGAAGACGGCATCGCCGCCTACCAGGCGGCGTGCGGGCGCGGCGACGAAGGGGTGATCGCCAAGCTGGCCGACTCCCCCTACGACGGCGGTCGCTCACGCGCCTGGCTGAAGTTCAAATGCGTGCGCGACCAGGAATTCGTGGTCGGCGGCTACACCGGCCCGAAGGGCAGCCGGGTGGAGTTAGGCGCGTTGCTGCTCGGGTATTACCACGGCGATGAGTTGCGCTATGCCGGCAAGGTGGGCACCGGTTTCGACGACGCCACGCTGCACCGCTTGCACGACCGGTTGTCGACGCTCGCGCAAGACCAATCGCCCTTCGCCCGGGGGTCGGTGCGCGAGGCCGGCGCGCATTGGGTTCGCCCCGAGATGGTGGTCGAGATCGGATTCACCGAGTGGACCCGCGACGGAAAGCTCCGCCACCCGCGCTATCTCGGCATGCGCACCGACAAGGACCCGACCGAGGTGGTCAGGGAGACACGCTGATGCGGTGGCCGCATGCCTGAACTGCCTGACGTGGAAGGGTTTCGGCGGCAACTGGCCGCCGCACTGCCGGGACGGCGGATCCGGCACGTGCAGGTGCACGATCCCGGGGTGGTGCGCAACGTGACCGCGAAGGCGCTGGCCGGTCGGTTGACCGGGCACCGCTTCGCCGATCCGCGCCGGCACGGCAAGTGGCTCGTGCTGCCCACCGATGGGTCGACGCTGCTGATTCACAGCGGGATGACCGGCCGCCCGTACTACGCCGCCGACGGCGCCGCCCATGACCCCTACGAGCGACTGACCGTCGCGCTGGACGAGGGCGAACTGCGCTACGCCGACCTGCGCAAATTGCGCGGGGTGTGGCTGGCCGACGATCCGGACGACATCGCGCATGTCACCGGCCCACAGGGCCCCGATGCGCTGGGCCTGCGCCTGCGGGAGTTCCGCGACGCGCTGGCCGCGCGATCGGCCAGGTCGCGACAGCTCAAGCCCACGCTGATGGACCAGTCGGTGATCGCCGGGCTCGGCAACCTGTTGGCCGACGAGATCTGTTGGCGGGCCAGACTTCGGCCCACCCTGCCGATCAGGGAGCTGGACGACGACGACGTGCAGGGCCTGCATGGCGCGATGACTCGGGTGCTGCGGACCGCGGTGCGCCATGGCCGGGTGCCGGGCCTGCCGCGCTGGCTGACCGGGGTGCGTGACGAACCGGACCCGCACTGCCCACGCTGCGGCACCCGGCTCGAACGGGACCGGGTGGGCGGCCGCACGACGCTGTGGTGTCCGCGCTGCCAGCCGTAGGGCAATCGATGTGGCCCCCCGATCAGGCTGGTTGTAATGTCAGCCGCTATGAGCTGCCAGGCCCGCGGGCTGCTGCCGATCGCCGCCGTGACCGCCCTCGCCGTTGTGAATCCGGCAGTCGCACGGGCGGATCTGCACAACATCACCTACCGGGCCAGGATCGACGGCGTCACGACCGGGAGCCAGGCCACCTTCGTGATCAACGGCGGTCAGACGAACACGGCCGGGCTTAGCTCGGTGCCCGGCAACGCATTCGAGGCCGACACGGTGTTGCCCGACCCGCAGCAGGCCGGCATGCGCATCGTGGTGCGCTTCCCGTATGCGGCGAACGTGCACTGCGAAATCGACGTGGACGACAACGTGTTCGTCCAGTCCGACCAGATGGTCAGACCGGTCGCGGGCAACGCCGATCCCATGAACGGGGCGCTGCAGTGCGGCGCACCCTTGCCCTAGATTCGCCTCAGGGCTTCCAGCCCGTCGAGTCGGCCCACTCCCAGGCCCGCCGGTAGGCGTCGAGGAACCACGGCTCTTTAGCGGCGACATAGCGCAGGATGTCTCCGCCACCAGTGCTGTCGGCTCTGCGTTTTACGGTCAGATACTCGGCGCGCACAGCGGGATTGGCTTTGAGCCAGTCCCGGAACAGCAAGGCGAATTGCTGATTGGGCCGGCCGTCGACCCGGATGTGCACATTGGTCGGCCGCCCGGGATCGGCCGAAGCATGAACTTTCTTGTGCCACAACGCCTCGTGGTCGCTGTGGTCGTATCGCGCTACGGTGCTGCGCGCGTCGGGTTTGGGGAAATCTTGAGTGATGTGCTTGGGGCGCGGATAACCGGCCGCAAGTAACGGCTCGGCGAGTTCGTCGGCTTCGGCAAGGGATTCGACGGTGATCTGAATGTCGATGACGTCCTTGGCCGGGAAGTCGGGCACGGCCGTCGACCCGATGTGATCGACGCGCAACGCCCGGTAACCGCAGGCCGTCTTGAGGCGGTTGACGATCCGTTGCGCCTGGTCCGGCCAGGTCGGGTCCGGTGGCACCAACCGCGCTGGTGCGCGCGCGTACTGCCGTTGGCTCAGGTTGTGGGCGAACGGCACGATGCGGTGGTCCCACAACTGCTGGGCGCGCTGCACCAAGTCTTCCGGGCTGCCCGAGTTGTCCAGCCAGATGTCGGCGACCGCGCGGCGCTGCTCGTCGCTGGCCTGCGCGGCGATCCTCGCCCGCGCATCCTCCTCGGCCATGCCGCGCTGATCGACCAGCCGCCGCAGCCGCACCTCGACATCGGCGTACACGATGACGACGAGCGGGAACAGCGGAGCCATCCCGGATTCCACCAGCAGCGGAATGTCCTCGACCACAACGGAATCCTCGGGCACCGACGCGATGATCTCCGAACGGCGATTGCCCACCAGGGGGTGGACAATCCCGTTCAGCGTCTTGCGTGCCTCGTCATCACGGAAAGCCTTGGCGGCCAACGCCGGACGATCCAGTGATCCGTCCGCGAGCAGGATGTCGCTGCCGAACGCCTCGACCAGCGCGGCCAGGCCTTCGGTGCCGGGCTCGACCACCTCGCGCGCGATGACGTCGCCGTCGACGATGACGGCACCGCAGCGCGCGAACGTGGACGACAGCGCCGACTTGCCGGCGCCGATGCCACCGGTCAGCCCGATCCGCAGCATGGCGTGGTCGCCGACGGCGTCACGCGTTGCCGGCGAGTTTCTCCCGCAGCGCCGCCAATTGGGCGTCGCTGGCCAGCGAACCGCCCGCCTTCTCCTCCCGCGCACCGTTGCCCGGCGACTGCTCGGCGTGCCCGGCGGCCTCGGCAGCGGCGAACTTCTCCATCTGCGCCGTGTGCATCTTGTGCCGCCGCTCGGCCTCGGCGTAGCGGGCCTCCCACTCGGCGCGCTGCTTCTCGAATCCCTCGAGCCATTCGTTGGTCTCGGAATCGAAGCCCTCGGGGAAGATGTAGTTGCCCTGCTCGTCGTAGCTGTCGGCCATGCCGTACTTCGCCGGGTCGAACTCTTCGGTGTAGTCCTCGTTGGCCTGCTTGAGCGACAACGAGATTCGGCGGCGCTCCAGGTCGATGTCGATGACCTTGACCATCGCGTCGTCGCCGACCGCGACCACCTGGTCGGGGACCTCCACGTGGCGCTCGGCCAGCTCGGAGATGTGCACCAGGCCCTCGATGCCCTCCTCGACGCGCACGAACGCACCGAACGGAACCAGCTTGGTGACCTTGCCGGGCACGATCTGGCCGATGGCGTGGGTGCGGGCGAAGTGGCGCCACGGGTCTTCCTGAGTCGCCTTCAGCGACAACGAAACCCGCTCGCGATCCATGTCGACGTCGAGCACCTCGACGGTGACCTCGTCGCCGACCTGGACGACCTCGGACGGGTGGTCGATGTGCTTCCAGCTCAACTCGGAGACGTGCACCAGGCCGTCCACCCCACCGAGGTCGACGAATGCACCGAAGTTGACGATCGAGGAGACGACACCCTTGCGGATGGCGCCCTTCTGCAGCTGGTTGAGGAACTCGCTGCGCACCTCGGACTGGGTCTGCTCGAGCCACGCGCGGCGGCTCAGCACCACGTTGTTGCGGTTCTTGTCCAGCTCGATGATCTTGGCCTCGATCTCCTTGCCGATGTACGGCTGCAGATCGCGGACGCGACGCATCTCCACCAGTGAGGCGGGCAGGAAGCCACGCAGCCCGATGTCGAGGATCAGGCCACCCTTGACCACCTCGATGACGGTGCCCTTGACGGCCTCGTCCTTCTCCTTGAGCGCCTCGATGGTGCCCCAGGCGCGCTCGTACTGCGCGCGCTTCTTGGACAGGATCAGGCGACCTTCTTTGTCCTCCTTGGTGAGGACCAGGGCTTCGACCTCATCACCGACGGAAACGACCTCGTTGGGGTCGACATCGTGCTTGATGGAGAGTTCGCGGGCGGGGATGACCCCTTCGGTCTTGTAGCCGATATCGAGGAGCACCTCGTCCCGGTCCACTTTGACGATCGTGCCTTCGACGATGTCGCCATCGTTGAAGTACTTGATCGTTTTGTCTATTGCGGCGAGAAAATCCTCGCTCGAGCCAATGTCGTTGACGGCTACTTGCGGCGAGGTGACGGCGGGACTCGGCATATTGTTGGGTTGCTCCGGACAGGTTTGGTCGTAGGGACAATTCAGGATTTACCTGTCGAGGCTACTCGACTGGGCACATGCTGGCCAAACCCAGCGCGGTTGACGGCGGCCGAACGGATGTCGCGAACGTGACGCCACGGCGAATTGTCAGCCGATTCTCCGCCATCGCCTCGCATTCGGCGGCCGATCAAGCAGCGATTACACCCCTCGGAAGCTTCGTTCGCCGCGCTAGTGCGCCGCGGCGTCCCACGAACGGCCGTAACCCACCGACACCTCCAGCGGGACGTCGAGGGGGTAGGCGCCGCCCATCTTTTCGCGCGCCAGCGCTTCCAGCTGTTCCCGCTCGCCGGGCGCGACCTCGAAAAGCAGCTCGTCGTGCACCTGCAGCAGGATCCGGGAAGACAGCCCGGCGGCTTTGATCGCCTTGTCGACCTCGAGCATCGCCACCTTGATGATGTCGGCCGCGCTGCCCTGAATGGGCGCGTTGAGCGCGGCCCGCTCGGCGGCCTCGCGCACCTGGCGGTTGCTGCTGTCCAGTTCGGGCAGGTAGCGACGGCGGCCGAAGACCGTCGATGTGTAGCCGTCCTTGCGGGCCTGTTCGACGACGTCCATCAGGTAGTCGCGCACCCCGCCGAACCGGGCGAAGTACTGCTCCATCTGATCTTTGGCTTCTTCGGTGGAGATCTTGAGCTGGGCGGACAGCCCGTAGGCGCTCAGGCCGTAGGCCAGGCCGTAGGACATCGCCTTGACGCGGCGGCGCAGCTCCGCGGTGACCTCCTCGATCGGGACGCCGAACGCCCGCGACGCGACGAAGGAGTGCAGGTCCTCCCCCGTGTTGAACGCCTCGATGAGGCCCTCGTCCTTGGACAGGTGGGCCATGATCCGCATCTCGATCTGGCTGTAGTCGGCCGTCATCAGCTCGCTGTAGCCCTCGCCGACGACGAACGCGTCGCGGATCCGCCGGCCCGCCTCGGTGCGGATCGGGATGTTCTGCAGATTCGGCTCCGTCGACGACAACCTGCCCGTCGCGGCAATGGTCTGGTTGAACGTGGTGTGGATGCGGCCGTCCGAGGCCACCGAGTTCAGCAACCCGTCGACGGTGACTTTGAGCCGGGTGGCATCGCGGTGGGCCAGCAGATGCTGCAGGAACGGATGGCCGGTCTTGTCGAACAGCGACTGCAACGCGTCCGCGTCGGTGGTGTATCCGGTCTTGGTGCGCTTGGTCTTCGGCATCTCCAGCTCGTCGAAGAGCACCGTCTGCAACTGCTTGGGCGAGCCCAGATTGATCTGTTTGCCGATCACCGCGTACGCCGCCTCGGCCGCATCCCTGATCTGGTGGGCGAAATCGCTTTGCAGCTCTTGCAGCAGGTCCAAATCGACTGCGATGCCGGCGTTTTCCATCCCGGCCAGCACGGCCTGCACCGGCAGCTCCATGCCGCTCAACAGCGAGGTGGAGTTGATTCGGGCCAGCTCTTCGTCGAGCGCCTCGGCCAGATCCAGCACCGCCACGGCGCGCAGGATCAGCGTCTGCACCGCCTGGTCGTCGACGCCCTCGTCATCGTCGAGCAACGAAAGTTGTTGCTGTTCAGGGTTTTCGGCGCGCAGCTCGCGACGCAGGTAGCGCAACGAGAGGTCGTCGAGGGAGAAGCTGCGCTGGCCGGGGCGCACCAGGTAGGCGGCCAGCGCGGTGTCAGAGGTGACGCCGGCCAGCGTCCAGCCCCGCCCGGCCAGGTCGTGCATCGCCAGCTTGGCCTCGTGCAGCGCCTTGGGCGGACCGGGGTCGGCCAGCCAAGACGCCAGTGCCGCTTCGTCTTCGGGATGCAGCGTCGCGGTGTCGATGTAGCGGCCCTCGCCGTCGGCGGACACGATGGCCAGGGCGGTGGCGTCGGCGTCGTAGGCCAGATGAGTCCCCACGACGGCCAGGCCGAACCGCTTGCCCGAGCTGTGCTCGGCCAGCCACACGGCCAGCTCGCCCGGTTCCAGCGCGCCGCCGCGCACGTCGAAGCCCTCGTCGACCTCGGGCTCCACCGCGGCCAGGGTTTCGAACAACCGGTCCCGCAGCACCCGGAATTCCAGGTCGTCGAAGAGCCGGTGAATCTGGTCGCGATCCCACGGTTGCAGCCGCAGCGTGTCCGGGGTCTGGGCCAGCGGCACGTCTTTGACCAGATCGGTCAGCTCGCGGTTGCGGATCACGCTGGGCAGATGCGCGCGCAGCGCGTCGCCGACCTTGCCGCGCACCGAGTCGACGTTGTCGACCAGCGCCTGCAGCGACCCGTACTCGCCGATCCATTTGGAGGCGGTCTTCTCCCCCACGCCGGGTATGCCAGGCAGGTTGTCACTGGGGTCACCGCGCAGGGCGGCGAAGTCGGGGTACTGCTGCGGCGTCAGCCCGTACTTTTCGACGACGGCGTCCGGGGTGAAGCGGGTCAACTCGCTCACCCCCTTGCGCGGATACAGCACGGTCACGTTGTCGCTGACCAACTGCAGCGAGTCGCGGTCGCCGGTGACCACCAGCACCCGGTAGCCCTCGCGCTCGGCCTGGGTGGCCAGCGTCGCGATGAGGTCGTCGGCCTCGAACCCCTCCTCGGCCAGCACCGTGATGCCCAACGCCGCAAGGACTTCCTTGGTGATGTCGATCTGACCGCGGAAATCGTCGGGCGTCGCGGACCGGTTGGCCTTGTACTCCGGATAGCGCTCGGAGCGAAACGTCTGACGGGAGACGTCGAACGCGGCGGCGATGTGGGTCGGGGCCTCGTCGCGCAGCAGGTTGATCAGCATGGCGGTGAAGCCGTAGACCGCGTTGGTGGTCAGCCCGCCGCGGGTTTTGAAGTTCTCGGCGGGCAGCGCGTAGAACGCCCGAAACGCCAGCGAGTTGCCGTCCAGCAGCATGAGCGTCGGCGTGGTCTGTTCCTCGCTGGCCTTGGGGGTGGTTTTCGTGGCGGGCACGGTCTCACTCTAGGCACCCGGTGTGACGAGGCAGGCGTCCCGACCGCGCCCGCGGCAGAACTGCAACACGTTTCAGTTTTGCGTTGGGGCTGGGTAGTCTGGCCGGGTGCCAGAGGTCACCAGTCCAGAACCCGCGATCGACGGATGGTTCGCCACCGATGACGCCGGAAACCCGCATCTGATCGGCAGCAAGTGCCCCGAGTGCGGCACCTATGTCTTCCCGCCGCGGGAGAACAACTGCCCCAACCCGGCCTGCGCCGGCGACACCTTGGAGTCCGTCGCCCTGTCGAACCGGGGAACGCTGTGGAGCTACACCGAGAACCGGTACCCGCCGCCCGCGCCCTACCCGGCGGCCGACCCGTTCGAGCCGTTCGCCATCGCCGCGGTCGAGCTGGCCGACGAGGGCATCATCGTGCTCGGCAAGGTCGTCGAGGGCACGCTGGCGGCCGATCTGAAGGTCGGCATGCAGATGGAGCTGACCACCATGACCTTGTTCACCGACGCCGACGGCGTGGAGCGCACCGTGCACGGTTGGAGGATCGCGAAATGAGCCCGGAACCGCTTTACATCCTGGGCGCCGGCATGCACCCCTGGGGCAAATGGGGCCGCGACTTCACCGAATACGGCGTGGTCGCCGCGCGCGCCGCGCTGGCCGAGGCCGGGCTGGACTGGCAACAGATCCAGCTGGTCGCCGGGGCCGACACCATCCGCAACGGCTACCCCGGCTTCATCGCCGGGTCGACGTTCGCCCAGAAGCTGGGCTGGAACGGTGTGCCGGTCAGTTCCAGCTACGCCGCCTGCGCCAGCGGTTCGCAGGCGCTGCAGAGCGCCCGCGCCCACATTCTGGCCGGGTTCTGCGACGTCGCGCTGGTCATCGGCGCCGACACCACGCCCAAGGGCGCGTTCGCCCCCGTCGGCGGTGAGCGCAAGAACGACCCCGACTGGCAGCGTTTCCACCTGATCGGCGCGATGAACCCGGTGTACTTCGCGCTGCTCGCGCGCCGCCGGATGGACCTCTACGGCGCGACGTCCGAGGACTTCGCTGCGGTCAAGGTGAAGAACTCCCAGCACGGCCTGCAGAACCCGAATGCCCGCTACCGCAAGGAATCTTCGGTCGAGGACGTGCTGGCCAGCCCGGTGGTGTCCGACCCGCTGCGCCAGCTCGACATCTGCGCCACCTCCGACGGCGCCGCGGCGCTGATCGTGGCCAGCGCCGAGTTCGCCCGCAAGCACCTCGGTTCGCTCGAGGGCGTGCCGTCGGTGCGCGCGGTCAGCACGGTCACCCCGCAGTATCCCCAGCACCTTCCCGAATTGCCGGATATCGCAACGGATTCCACCGCCGCCGTGCCCGCCCCGGAGCGGGTGTTCAAGGATCAGATCCTCGACGCCGCCTACGCCGAGGCGGGCATCGGCCCGGAGGACGTGAGCCTGGCCGAGGTCTACGACCTGTCCACCGCACTGGAACTCGATTGGTACGAGCACCTGGGGCTGTGCGCCAAGGGCGAAGCGGAGCAGCTGCTGCGCAGCGGCGCGACCACGATCGGCGGCAGGGTCCCGGTCAACCCGTCGGGTGGGCTGGCGTGCTTCGGCGAGGCGATTCCCGCCCAGGCGATCGCTCAGGTCTGCGAGCTGACCTGGCAGCTGCGCGGTCAGGCCACCGGCCGGCAGGTGGAGAACGCGAAAGTGGGCGTCACCGCCAATCAGGGCCTGTTCGGCCACGGCTCGTCGGTGATCGTCGCCCGCTAACGGTTGCGGCCGTTTGCGGCCGTTTCGAGTGTGAAACAACGGCTTTCGGTGTGAACTGAGGGCGCCGACACGCCGAGGGCGGCCGCCGTGGCTTCACACCGAAAGCCGTGGGTTCACGCTCGACGGCCGGGGAAGCTACTCGTCAGAGCTGCCCAGGGTCTCCAGCACGACCTCGGCCACCCGCTTCATCGTGGTCCTGCGGTCCATGGCGGCCCGCTGAATCCACTTGAAGGCCTCGGGCTCGGTCATGCCCTGTTCGCTCTGGAGCAGCCCCTTGGCGCGCTCGACGAGCTTGCGGGTCTCCAGCCGGTCGGACAACGAGGCCACCTCGCGTTCGAGCTCGGCGATCTCACTGAAGCGGCTGACGGCCAGTTCGATGGCCGGGATGAGGTCGCTGATGGTGAACGGCTTGACCAGGTAGGCCATCGCGCCGGCGTCGCGCGCCCGCTCCACCAGGTCGCGCTGGCTGAAGGCGGTCAAGACGACGATCGGGGCGATCCGCTTGCTGGCGATCTCCGAGGCCGCGTCGATGCCGTCGCGGCGCGGCATCTTGACGTCCATGATCACCAGATCCGGCTGGTGGCGCTCGGCCAGCTCGACGGCTTCCTGCCCGTCGCCGGCCTCCCCGACAATCTCGTAACCCTCCTCTCGGAGCATCTCGGCGAGATCCATGCGGATGAGCGCTTCGTCTTCAGCGATCAGGACCCGGCGCGGCACAGCGGCGTCGGTGTCGGTCGTGGGGCCTGTCATGACGAATATTGTGTCGTGAACGCCTCAGACCAGCGACCTCGGGGGCGGTGAGACGGGTGAGCACTCCTGATCCTCTATGGTGGGAGGCTGCCTCTAAGGTAAGAGGCCGCACGCCCTCGTATCCCAACTGGCAGAGGAAACGGATTCAAAACCCGTCCAGTGTGAGTTCGAATCTCACCGAGGGCACACAAGCGTTCGGCACCTTCGAGCGGGACCGCCGACAGGCCTACAGCCTTTTCCGGTACCGCAGTGGAGTATTGCGGCATTCGCGCGTACAAGCGGTCTGCAAATTCGCCTAAAAACATTCCAATGGTATGTGCTCGGTCCCGCTTTTTAATAAATTGCACGCATTAATACGTAATTCGGCGCATTCCGGGAAAGCCACGCGAATACGCGCTCATTTGAATTCATTCGAATCTGGGCTACCACTGGAGCGTGTTCTGCGGACCTGTGGCGCGCGGCGTCGACACACATCGGCGCCTCCCGGCCGTCACCCCGCTACCGGTGCCGACGACCGACCAAGCCGCCGCGCGCGTGAGGTCGCATGATCGAGCAAGCGACCAAACGGCAAGTGCGCCAGATCAATCGCCGATTGAGCGGGTTACGCACATCTGGCCCGAGGCCGACACGTCCGCTCCCGGCGAGTAGTTACCGATGGAATCGGTGGCGACCCGCAGTAGCCAACTGGGCTCGCTGCACGCGGCGCTACAGCCCTGCATCAAAAACGCGGTGGAAACCAGGATTGAGGCAAGAACAAACCTCTTGAGACCCGCCATGCGGCACCCCTTAGTCGAGGCGATCACGTGTCCATAAGCCCTGTCAAACACGTGTTAAATAACCCGAACCAATGACTCCTAAACCCGATTACAACCCGATAACAAGAACTGTTATCAGACTCAGAAACTTACGGGGGCGAAAACCAGGATTTTCTTTCAAGACGGCCGCCGAGGGCGCTGCTCAGCGGTTAGGCTGGCACCCGTGGCGGCCAAGAAGTGTGGTGCCCCACCAAGATGCCCAGACGGCTCGTCGGGGCGCCCGGACTGCGTGGCCGCGGCGCGCGCTCAGTCGCGCGCCCGCAGTCAGCACTACGCCGACAGCGCCGCGCGTGAATTCCGCGTGCTCTCGATCGCGGCCTGGCTCGCCGTCGTGGTCTGCACCACCTTCGTGGTACTGCAGGTGGTCACCGGCGCCTGGATTTGGCAGATCGTCCTCGTCAACGTCGTCTCGGCGTTGATCTTCGCGAGCGTGCCGTGGCTGCACCGGTTCGGTGAACTGGTTGCACCGCTGACCTTCATCGGTACGGCCTACGTCACGGTCGCCGCCACCTGTTGGGACTCGGGCACCGCATCGGGCGGCCAATTCTTCTTGGTGGTGGGCGTCTGCCTGGTGGTGCTGGTGCTGGGGCTGGACCACATCGTGCTGGCCGCCATCGTGGCGGCCATCGCCGCCGCCCTGATCATCGCCCTGGAATTTCTCGTTCCCCGCGACACCGGCCTGGTGCCGGCCTGGGCGCAGTCGATGATGTTCGTCGTCACCATCATCTCCGCCTGCGTCATGGTGTTCATCACCGTGTGGTACGCGCTGCGCGATACCCAGCGCGCCGAGTCGGTGATGGAATCCGAATACCAGCGCTCGGAAGCGCTGCTGGCCAACATGTTGCCGGGCAGCATCGCCGAGCGTCTCAAGAGCGCCGACCGAAACGTCATCGCTGACAAGTACGACGAGGCCTCCGTGCTGTTCGCCGACATCGTCGGCTTCACCGAGCGCGCCAGCAGCACGGCGCCGGCGGACCTGGTGCAGTTCCTGGACCGGCTCTACGGCGCCTTCGACGAGTTGGTGGACAAACACGGCCTGGAGAAGATCAAGGTCAGCGGGGACTCCTACATGGTGGTCAGCGGCGTGCCGCGGGCGCGGCCGGATCACGCCTTCGCCCTGGCGGATTTCGCTCTCGATATGGCCAATGTTGCTGCGACACTGCGTGATCCGCATGGCCAGGCCGTCCCGCTGCGGATGGGCATGGCCTGCGGACCCGTCGTGGCCGGCGTCGTGGGTTCGCGCCGGTTCTTCTACGACGTGTGGGGCGACGCCGTCAACGTCGCCTCGCGGATGGAATCCACCGATTCGGTGGGCCGCATCCAAGTGCCCCAGGCGATGTACGAGCGCCTGAAAAACGAGTTCGTGCTGCAAGAGCGCGGCCGCATCGAGATCAAGGGCAAGGGCGTTATGCGCACGTGGTATCTAATCGGGCGCAAGGCAGGCGAAGAACCCACCGACCTGCGTGCCGAGGATCCACGCACCGTTCACGTCTGACCAAAGTCCCTGTACCACGGCGCACGTTTGTGCCAGACTGCGGCCATGACTATCTCCCCTGGCTCTCCTGGAACCCACCCCGTTCCAAGCTTGCTGCCGCATCTGTGGAAATCCGCTCTGCTGTCGGGAATTCTGTCTCTTGTCCTCGGTGTCCTGGTGCTGGCGTGGCCGGGAATTTCCATCCTGGTCGCCGCCATCGCCTTCGGCGTTTATCTGCTGATTACCGGTGTCGCGCAGGTCGTCTTCGCCTTCTCGCTTCATGTCTCGGCGGGCAGCCGGATCCTGCTGTTCATCAGCGGCGCAGCGTCATTGATCTTGGCGTTGCTGGCATTCCGTCATTTCGGTCAGGGCTACGCAATCCTGCTGTTGGCCATCTGGATTGGCATCGGGTTCATCTTCCGCGGAGTCGCCACAACGGTTTCGGCCATCAGCGACCCGCACCTGCCGGGGCGGGGCTGGAACATCTTCGTCGGCGTGATCAGCCTGCTCGCCGGCATCGTCGTGCTGGCGTCCCCGTTCCAATCCATCGTCACCCTGGCGATCGTGGTCGGTGCGTGGTTCGTCGTCATCGGCGTCTTCGAGATCATTTCGTCGTTCGGAATCCGCAAGGCCTCCAAGACCCTCGCCAGCTGAGCAGGGCCGCCGGTGGCGGCGGCACCGACTCGTCTACTACACTCTGTCGTAGCCGTTTGGATCGGGCCTCCGCAGTTTCGGGAGATGACAGATGAATGTCGTCGATATTTCGCGGTGGCAGTTCGGTATCACTACCGTCTACCACTTCATCTTCGTGCCGCTCACCATCGGCCTGGCGCCGCTGATCGCCATCATGCAGACGGTCTGGGTGGCCACCGGTAACACCGCCTGGTACCGGCTGACCAAGTTCTTCGGCAAGCTGTTCCTGATCAACTTCGCCATCGGGGTGGCGACCGGGATCGTCCAGGAATTCCAGTTCGGCATGAACTGGTCGGAGTACTCGAAGTTCGTCGGCGACATCTTCGGCGCGCCACTGGCGATGGAGGGGTTGTTCGCCTTCTTCTTCGAGTCCACGTTCATCGGGTTGTGGATCTTCGGCTGGAGCCGGCTGCCGAAGCTGATCCACCTGGCCTGCATCTGGATCGTCGCGTTCGGCGTCAATGCGTCGGCGTTCTTCATCATCGCGGCGAACTCGTTCATGCAGCACCCGGTCGGCGCGCACTACAACCCCGCGACGCGCCGCGCCGAACTGGACGACATCTTCGCCCTGCTGTCCAACAACACTGCGCAGGCGGCGTTTTCGCACACCGTTACCGGCGCGCTGTTGGTCGCGGGCACGTTCGTCGCCGCGGTGAGCGCATGGTGGATGGTGCGCTCGCGCAGGCCCGGTTCCACCACGCCCGAGGCACAAGCCGACGCGCGCACCATGTTTCGCCCCGCGGCCATCCTCGGATGCGGGGTCGTGCTCATCGCCACGGTCGGCTTGTTCTTCACCGGTGACCGGCAGGGCAAGCTGATGTTCGTCCAGCAGCCGATGAAGATGGCGTCCGCGGAAGCGTTGTGCCATACGCAAACCGACCCCGACTTCTCGGTGCTGACGATCGGAACGCACAACAACTGCGGCAGCGTCGCCGAGGTGATCAAGGTGCATTACGTCCTGCCGTTCCTGGCCGAAGGCAAGTTCAGCGGCGTGACGCTGCGCGGCGTGGACGAGCTGCAGCAGGAGTATCAGCAGCGCTTCGGCCCCGACGACTACCGGCCCAACCTGTTCGTCACCTACTGGTCCTTCCGGGCGATGATCGGGTTTTTGGCCATCCCGGTGTTGTTCGCCCTGACCGTGCTGTGGGTCACCCGCGGCCACCGGACACCCCACAGCCGGTGGCTGTCGTGGTTCGCCCTGCTCACCATCCCCACGCCGTTTCTGGCCAACATCTCGGGGTGGGTGTTCACCGAGATGGGCCGCCAGCCATGGGTGGTGGCGCCCAATCCCACTGGCGATCAACTGGTTCGGATGACGGTCCGCGAGGGGGTGTCGAATCACGTGCCCGGCATGGTCATCACGTCGCTGGTGACCTTCACCCTCGTCTATGCGGTACTCGCGGTGCTCTGGTTCTTCCTGCTCAAGCGCTACGTCGTCGAAGGCCCGCTGGAGCACGACGCGGAACCCGCTCCCCCGCAAGCGCCCAGCGACGACGAGGTGGCACCCCTGTCCTTCGCGTACTGACCAGGCTTACCGACGCCGAAAGGAGTTGAGACGATGGGACTGCAGGAGTTGTGGTTCGGCATCCTCGGGATGCTGTTTTTGGGTTTCTTCGTCCTCGAGGGCTTCGACTTCGGCGTGGGCATGCTGATGGAGCCGTTCGCGCGCGTCGGCATCGGTGAACCGGAACCGCTGCGGCGCACGGCCCTCAACACCATCGGGCCGGTGTGGGACGGCAACGAGGTGTGGCTGATCGTCGGCGGCGCAGCGATGTTCGCCGCCTTCCCCGCCTGGTATGCCACCGTGTTCTCGACGCTGTACCTGCCGCTGTTGGCGATCCTGTTCGGCATGATCGTGCGCGCCGTGGCGATCGAATGGCGCGGCAAGATCGACGACACGAAATGGCGCGGCTGGGCCGACGTCGGCATCGCGGCCGGGTCCTGGCTGCCGGCCGTCCTGTGGGGTGTCGCGTTCGCCATCCTGGTGCGCGGCCTGCCGGTGGGTGCCGACGGGCACATCCACCTCTCGATCACCGACGTGCTGAACGCCTACACCCTGTTGGGTGGGTTGGCCACCGCGGCGTTGTTCATGTTCTACGGAGCGACCTTCGTCGCCCTGAAGACCTCGGGCGCCATCCGCGACGACGCGTACCGGTTCGGTGTCTGGTTGTCGCTGCCGGCCACCGGACTGGTTGCGGCATTCGGGCTTTGGACCCAACTGGCGCACGGCAAGAACTGGACCTGGCTGGTGCTGGCCGCGGCGGTGGTGGCGCAATTGGCGGCGGTGCTGCTGGTGTGGCGACGCGCATCCGACGGCTGGGCGTTCACCTGCGTCGCGGTGGTGGTGGCGGCCGTGGTGATCCTGCTCTTCGGCTCGTTGTATCCAAACCTGGTGCCCTCGACGCTGGACAAACAGTGGAGCCTGACCATCTACAACGCCTCCTCCACGCATTACACCCTCAAGGTCATGACGTGGGTGACGGCCCTGATGGCCCCGCTGACGGTGGTGTACCAGGCGTGGTCGTATTGGGTTTTCCGGCAACGCATCTCGGCTGACCGCATACCGGCGCCCATCGGCCTGGCAAGGCGCGCGACCTGAGCAGTAGCGACCGCACCAACCGGGCACCGCTCGATCCGAGACTGTGGCGGGCCTCGGCGGCGTTGCGCCGCGAGGTCACGGGGTTGCCGGTCGGTGACTGCGGTGAGCACCTGACCGGACAGGTCGGCGATGACAGCGCTGGCTCCGCGTTGCCCCAGGCGGGCCTGCAGCCAGTGCGTCACCGCACGGATCATCCACAGCGCCAACAGGATTGACAGCGGGCCGAGCCACCCATGCAGGCTCCGGGCGGAGGTGTCGCCGACGACGCGCGCGACGATGCCCGCCAGCACGATCGCCGAGCCGATCGCGCAGCCGGAGATCAGCACACCGCAGCCCACCACGGCCACCAGGTAACGGCGCAACGCCGCCGAGGCCCGCCACAGTCTCGGATCGAGCGGTGCCCGGTTGGTGCGGTCGCTACTGCTCAGGTCGCGCGCTT
>NZ_LZKV01000129.1:0-6062 GCF_001672995.1 Mycobacterium sp. 1482292.6
TGCCCGAAAACGAACTCGAGTTCTTCTTCTTCGTGCTGGCCTTCGCCGGCAGCGACACCACCAAGAACGCGCTGGCCATCGGGCTGCAGGCGTTCGTCGCCAACCCCGAGCAGATGGAACGCTATCGCGAGCGGGAAGACCTGCGGGCCAGCGCGTTCTTGGTGGTGTCGCTGCCGGCGAAGGCCAGCACGAAGAAGAAGAACTCGAGTTCGTTTTCGGGCAGACTGAACTGCTCGCCGTCGTCGCCGGTGATCACCGCGGACGCCAGCGTGCTCCAGATGTCGTCGGTGGGATTGCGCCGCTTTTCGGCGGTGAGCTCCATCGCGTACTCGAAGACCGAGGCGAAGAGCTCGGTTTCGACGTGCCCGCTCGGGTGCTCCTCGGGCGCAAGCGCCTTCAGGATGCGGTCGAACAGCTCGAAGATCCGCGGCCGGTCCTCCTCGGGGATGCCGATGATGTCGCCGATGACCGTCATCGGTAGCGCGTCGGCGACGTCGGAGATCCAGTCCCCACCGCCCCGGGCGAGCAGGCCGTCGATCATCCGCGCGGCGCGCGCCCGGATGCCGTTCTCCAGCTTGGCGATCGCACGCGGGTTGAAAGCGTTGGAGATCAGCTTGCGGCGCTTGTTCAGGTCCGGCGGATCCAGCGTGATGATCGTCGGGGATGCCGAGAACATGGCGACCGGTTGAATGAGTGGGCCGTCGGCCGCGGTGAACGAGTCGGTGTCGCGATGCAGGCGGACCGCATGCCGGTGTTTGGTGGCGACCCAGAATTGGCGCTGGACGGTGTCGGCGACGCCCGGCGTCAGGTCGTGCCGAAACAGCGGCCTGGTACGCCGCAACTCGGCGAACAGTTCGTCGGGAAAACCGTTACGCCACAACGCGAAATCGGAAAGGTCCACCGCAGCGGCCGTCATGCGAACCCCCATTGGCTCCGACGCCACGCCACGCCCGGGCGGCGGCGCGTTGACGTTCAATGTCTAAAATAGTAAAAATAGACCTTAGTCGTCGAAACGCGGTGAGTTAAGAGCGGCCCTGATGCGCCCGGCCGCGTGGGAAACGGAGTGCTCGTGACGAATACGATTCCAGAGTCAGACCCCTCGGAACGGGAGTTCGGACCGGGTGGCATCGCGCTGTCGACCTACCGTTTCCCGACGGGCTGGTTCATCGTCGCCTTCGGAAGCGACCTGGCTCCCGGCCAGGTCAGGCGCGCGCACTACTTCGGCGAGGAGTTGGTGCTGTTCCGCACGGAGTCGGGCCAGGTTCACGTGATGGAGGCCTACTGTCAGCACCTCGGCGCCAACCTGGGGGTCGGCGGCACCGTGGAAGGCGAGAACATCGTCTGCCCCTGGC
This sequence comes from Mycobacterium sp. 1482292.6, assembly GCF_001672995.1. NCBI lineage: Bacteria > Bacillati > Actinomycetota > Actinomycetes > Mycobacteriales > Mycobacteriaceae > Mycobacterium > Mycobacterium sp. 1482292.6. The sequence continues at coordinate 1,353 of NZ_LZKV01000129.1, forward strand.
ACGGCTGGCAGTGGCGCGGCGATGGAACCAACGCGCTGATTCCCTACAGCAAGATCGGCTGCAAGAACAACGTCCGCATCCGGACCTATCCGAGCATGGAATGGTACGGCTTCATCCTGGCCTGGCACGAGCGCCACGGCCGGGCGCCGTACTGGCAGCCGCCGGTGCTGCCGGAACTGGAAACCAACGAGTACTACCCGCTGCACCCGCACAGCCAGATGCTGAACCGGGTCAAGGTGCACCCGCAGATGATCATCGAAAACGCCGCCGACCCCTATCACGTTCAGTACGTGCACAAGGCCGCCAACCCGGCCACGACGGCGTCGTTCGAGGTGGCCGGTTATCACCTGCACGCCACCGTCAACGCCCACTTCGGCGGCGGCCGCGGCTCGACCTGGTTGACACCCGACGGGCCGGTCGACGCCAAGATCATCTACGACAACTACTCGCTGGGCCTCGGCATCGTCCGGTTCCCCAGCGAGCTGGTGGCGACTATCGAGGTGACCGGGCAGACCCCGGTCGACGAGGACTACACCGATTACTTCTACACGCAGGCTTCCGTGCGTGAACCGGGCGACAGCGGTGACGTGCCCACCGGACGTGCCGCCCGGTTCCTGGCGTTGCAGCAAGAGGTCATCAAACAGGACTTCTTCACCTGGGAGAACATGAAATACCTGGAGAAGCCCAACCTGGCGCCCGAAGAGGCACACGACTACGCGGCCCTGCGTCGGTGGGCGCACCGCTTCTACCCGGGGGAGCAACCGTCGCCCTCCGACTTCGGTTACGGCGCCGACGGCGAGCCCGACCCGGCGGCCGCCAAAGCTTGACCAGAGCCACACAGACCGATGTGCGCTGACCGCGTGGGGTCCGTGCGGCCCGCCGATTACGGCGTCGACCGTTTCACCGTGCCGGCCGTGCTCGATCTCCGCGCGCGGCAGTACCCCGACCGGGTGATGATGTCGATCGCCGGCGTCGATGTGACCTTCGAGCAGATGCGCCAGCGGTCGTATGCGGCGGCAAAGGTGTTGAGCGAGTTGGGAGTCGGACGGGGTGACCGCATCGCGTTGTTCACCGGCACGTGTCCGGAATGGGTCTACTTCTGGCTGGGCGCGGCGCGGATCGGTGCGGTGAGCGCGGCGATCAATGCCGCGAACAAAGGCGACTTCCTGTTGCACGCCCTGCGGCTGTCACACGCCAAGGTGATGCTGACCGACGCCGAACACCGGCCCCGCGCCGCCGAGGTCGCCGACGCGGCGGAGAGCCTGACGAACATTGTGGTGCAAGGTGACTCACTGACCGCGACGTTGAGACAACACGCCGGCCTCGCGTCGGTCGATGACCCGGGCGAGGCGGACGACCTCGCCTGCCTGTTCTACACCTCGGGCACCACCGGCCCGTCCAAAGCGGTCGCCACGACATGGCACTACCTGTTTTCCGTGGCAGCCACCGTCTCATCGGCCTGGCAATTACGCGAGGGCGAGGTGTTGTGGACGGCGATGCCGTTGTTTCACCTCAGTGCGGCACCCAGCATCCTGGCGCCCATGCTGGTCGGCGCAACGACGGTGCTGGCCGGGTCTTTTCACCCCGGCGAGGTGTGGGACGACATACGCGCCCGCGGCGCCGTCGGGTTCGCCGGTGCCGGGGCGATGGTCTCGATGCTGCGGAATCTGCCCGCGGATCCGGATGACGCACGGCTGCCGCTACGGTTCATCTCCGCCGCGCCGATCGACGCAAACTCCTACCGCGACATCGAAAAGCGTTACGGCTGCCGCATTGTCACGATGTATGGGCTCACCGAGGCTTTTCCCATCGCCCTCAAGTCGGTCGCCGAGGACGGGGTTCCCGGGACTTCGGGCCGGCCGAATCCCGATTTCGAGGTGCGGATCCTCGACGAGCATGGCAATCCACTGCCCGCCGACTCCGTGGGTGAAATCGCCTGTCGGCCCAGGTATCCGCACGTGATGAGCGTGGGCTACGTCGGCGCGGATTCGCAGATAAAGCCGCATCCGGAATGGTTTCACACCGGCGATCTCGGGCGCCTCGGTCGTGACCAGAATCTGACCTATGTGGACCGAATCAAGGATGCGTTGCGCCGGCGCGGTGAGAATATCTCTTCGGTCGAGGTGGAGGCCGTTGTCGCCAGTCATCCCGCCGTGGCCGAGGCCGCCGCGGTCGGCGTGCCGAGCGATTTGGGCGAGGACGACGTCCTGGTAGTCGTCACGCTGCGGCCCGGCGCCACACTGGATTTCGCGGAACTGCTCGACTTCTGCTCGGCCCGCATGCCCTACTTCTGCGTGCCGCGATTCGTGGAGACCGTGAGCGAACTGCCGAAGAACGTGATCGGCCGGATACGCAAAGATTTATTGCGCGAACGCGGCGTCAGTCCGGGGGCCTGGGATCGTGAAAGTAGTGGGTATGTCGTTCGCCGTTAGGTTCCGTTAATGTCACGTAATAGTCGACGAGTTGCATTAACGTCCCCTCAGCCCATTGTCGGCAGTGATTTCTCCAGAGAGGCTGGAAGCGATGACCATGACCTATCAAGAACAGCAAATGCTGCAAGCCGCCACCGGACGCGCTGCCATCCTGGATCTGAACGCCCGGCACAATCGGGCCTACTCCGACGGCGATCGCGACCGCTGGGTCTCCACCTTCCGTCATTCGGGTGCCAGCTATACCCGCGACGGTGAGCTTTTCAGCGACCTGCGGTCGGCCTTCGACGGTGGCGACGGTCAACGACTGGTCACGGTCGATCATGAGATCAGCGTCGACGGGGTCAACGCGACTCAGCACTGTGTCGCTGTGCTTTTCGCCGCGATTTATGGCGACACCACGCTGCGGGCCACTGGGACCTTCCACGACACATTGATCTACGAGCGGGGCGGCTGGTACTTCACTTCGCGTGCCTTGCAGTGGGATTCCGTCCCGAGTCGCCACCCCCTCGTTATGTGAGCGGCACCGATACGTGGATCAGGATTTCGGTCAGCGGCTGGCCTTCGGCACCTACGACGATGCGCTGCGGATGGTCGGCGCGCGAAGCGAGCCCCGCGTCGCGGGAACCGCGGTCAGCGCCGCACGCATCCAGTTGTTCGCTGCGATGGTGCGCGACGGTAATCGCTCATACTGGGACCCCGAGTTCGCCCGGCGGCAGTGGGGAGGATTACTCGCGCCGCCCGCGCTGTTGATGGGCTGGCTGATCGCACCGCCCTGGCAACCCTGGGGAAGAGGCACCGCTTCGTTGATCGCCCTGCGGGTGCCGCTGCCCGGTACTACATTCATCAACGCCGCCAACGAGGTTGAGTTCCCCGAGCCCATCGTCGAAGGCGACGTGCTGACCGCAGTCGACGAGCTGGTCTCGGTATCACCGGAAAAGCGGACGCGACTGGGCGTCGGCCATTTCGTCGAGACGCTGGAGACCTATCGCCGCCAAGACAACGTCGTGGTCGCCACCAATCGCAATACCTTGTTCCGTTTCACCCCCGGGCCCGCGTCGTGACCGGCGACGGCCTGGACTGGGCGATGATCTCCGTTCCCGTCGACTTGCCGGAAGTGATCGACCACATCAGCTACCAGCGGGTGGTGGAGAACGCCGGGGCAACGTGGGATTACTTCCCCAGCCATTTCGACCCGAAATACGCTCAGGCGCAGGGCAATCCGACGATTTACGTCAACACGATGCACCTGGCCGGGTTCGCCGACCGCGTCGCGACCGACTGGGCGGGCCCGCGCTCGCGCGTGGTGCGCCGGTCCATGCGACTGGCCGCGCCGGTGTATGCCGGCGACACGATGATCGGCCGGGGGCGGGCCGTGGCGAAGCGCCGGGACACCTCGGTGGACCCGCCGCGCTGCCTGGTCGATGTCGAAATCCGGGTGACCAATCAGCATGGCGCGCTGTGCTGTCCGGTCGAGCTGACGTTGCAGGTGCCCGGATCTTCCGGCGATGGATGACATTGCCGGACTGCACCTGGCGGTGTGCCGACGGTTCGGCGAGGCGGTCAGGGCGGCGGACGGCAAATGGCGCCGGCCATCCCCGTGCGATGCGTGGGACGCGCGAGCGGTTCTCGAGCACGTGATCGGCTTCCATGATGTGCTTCTGTTGCGCCCGTTCGGATATAAGCCCGACCGGCCAAGTGGCGATCCGCAAACGCGATGGCGATTGACCTATGACGCGCTGGCGGCGGCGTTTGAATCGGGTCGAGCGACACAACTAAGCGAGTACCGGCTGATGCCGAACCTGACCCGCGATGTCCTGGTTCACACCTGGGACCTCGCCCGGGCGGTGGGCGCCGATGACGCTCTGGACCCGGCGTGGTGTGAGCTGTTCTGCGCCGGCCTTCCGGAAGGTGCGCAGGCCTTGGCCGCGTCCGGGATGTTCGCTGCGCCGGTCCCGGTCGGCGATGAGAGCGATGCGCAGACAAAGCTTTTGGCACGCCTTGGCCGCGACCCGCGGTGGGAACCGGAGATCTCATAGGGGTTTCTGCGCACACACATTGGGGCCGCGGAATGGGGGGAGACCGTTTTTGTCGGTGGTGGCTGTGATGATGGCGTCATGTCTCCGACCGTGACTGCCGCCAGCGTCGAAGCGTCCCCGAAGGAACGTCTCGGGGAGCTCTTCGATGAACTGGCGGAGCTGACGGGTCAGCGCAATGCGATTGATGGGCGCGTCGTGGAGATCGTGGCCGAGATCGATCGCGACGAGTTGTGCGGGATGAC
>NZ_LZKV01000130.1:0-2157 GCF_001672995.1 Mycobacterium sp. 1482292.6
CCGCGCAGGATGGTGTTCGGCGCGGGCACCACCGAGTGGAAGCTCATGTAGTGGTGCAGGGCGACGGGGTCGATGCGGGTGTCCACGCCGCCGCCGGCCAGCAAAGCCGGCAGCGTGGACGCGAACCGAACCCGGTGACTGTCCTCGGTCAGATACAGCGGCTTGATGCCGAGGCGGTCCCGGCCGAGCAGCACCCGCCCGCTGTCGCGTTCGACGACGGCGAAGGCGAACATGCCGAACAGGTGGCTGACGAAGTCATCGCCCCACCGGTGGTAGGCCTTGATCAGGACTTCGGTGTCGCTGTGCGAGAAGAAGCGGTAGCCGTACCCGCTGAGCTCCTGGCGCAACTCCTTGTAGTTGTAGATGCAGCCGTTCCAGGCCAGCGACAGGCCCAGCTCCGAATCGACCATCGGCTGGGCGCCGGCCTCGGTCAGGTCGATGATCTTCAGGCGACGATGGCCGAGCGCGACCCGGCCCTGCGACCAGGCGCCGCCCGCATCGGGGCCCCGTGGTGTCAGCACCGCGGCCATTGCTGAGACCGCCGCTACGTCGGGCGCCTGCCCGTCGAGTCGGACCTCCCCGGTGACTCCGCACACGTCTTCGACCCTACCGTTGCCCGGATCGAAGCGCGCGTGAGCTTCGCCAAAAGCGCTGCAACGGGCCGCCGACGGCGGCGGCCGACCCGTGGTGATCACCGTGATCGACGGATGTGTGAACTGGATCGCACCGTCGCGATGTACTGGCCAGACCGCTCATGACTTGGTGGGCGGCTCGTCGTCACCGGCCGCCGCGTTGAACCGTTCGTGCGGGGCCAGTTCGCGGCGGCGTTCCTCGCGGAGCAGCTGCCAAAGTTGGCGCCCGTAGCGTGCGACCGAGTCGGCGGACAGCATCTCGTTGTGCGTGCAGTCCACCGCGTGGATGAGCACGTCGCCGGAGGCGTAGGGCTCCCAGGAGCGGGCCAGCAGCGAACTGCGGTCGCTTTGGTCCCGCACGGCGGAGAACACGCAGATGTCGCCGTCGAACAGCCGGGGCTCGTGCAGCCGGTAGAGCTCGATGTTGTCGTTGAGGTTTCCGGCCAGCAAATCGACGAGCCGTCGGTGCCGTGGTATGTCGGCGACGCCGGATTCGCGCAGGAGCTCCGCCAGTTGCTCGTCGGTGGGCGGCCCGGTCTGCGCGTCGACGCTGATGTTGTAGGCCCGCAGGACGTCGTCGAGCACCTGCTGCTCGCCCAGGGCGTGCTCCGGCAGGGCGATCGCGTCGTCGATGCTGGGCTGGGCGTCGAGCAGGATCAGGCGCCCGATCGCGCGGCCACGGCGCTGCAGCTCGATCGCGATCTCGTGGGCGACGACCCCGCCGAACGACCAGCCCAGCAGGTGGTAGGGCCCGTCGGGATAGACGTCCTGGATCCGGTCGGCGTGGATCTCGGCCAATTCGCGGACCGACCGCGGGGCGGCTGCATCGGCCGATTGGGTTTGCTGAATGCCGAAGATCGGGCGGTCCAGGTACTTGCCGAGCACCCGATACGGCCAGCTCACCCCGCCGGCCGGGTGGATGCAGAACAACGGCACCCCCGAACCCTCCCGGAGGATCTGCACGGGAACGACGTCGTCGCCGTCCGCCGACTCGGCCCGCAGCCGCAGGCTCAGCGCCCTGACCGTGGGCGCGTCGAACAGGGCCCGTACCGCCAGGTCAACGCCCAGGCTGGCGTTGATCGCGGCGACCACGCGCATCGCCGAGATGCTGTCGCCGCCCAGGTCGAAGAAGGAGTCGTCGACGCCCACCCGCTCCACGCCGAGCACCTGGGCGTAGCTGTCGGCCACGGCCCGCTCGGTGGCGGTGGCCGGGGCCCGGTATCCGCTGCCGGTGTACTCCGCCGCCGGCAGGGCGCGCACGTCGAGTTTGCCGTTGGGGGTCAGCGGCAACGCGTCGAGCGCCACCACCGCGGCCGGCACCATGTAGACCGGCAACCGCTCGGCCAGCGCGGTGCGCGCCTCGCCCGGGTCGGCCGTGCCGGTGAGGTAGCCCACCAGCCGCTTGACGCCCGGCTGGTCCTCGCGGGCGATCACCACGGCCTGCTCGACGTCGTCCAGCGCGGCCAGCGCGGCCTGGACCTCGCCGAGCTCGATGCGGTAGCCGCGGATCTTCACCTGCTCGTCG
>NZ_LZKV01000131.1:0-572 GCF_001672995.1 Mycobacterium sp. 1482292.6
GCCGCGCAGGGTGATGACCGACGCCGGTTGGGTGCCGGGCGGGATGGTGATTTCGCTGACGCCGTCCAAGATGGCGTCGACGGTGACGGTGGCGCCCAGCGCCGCGTCGACCATCGGCACCGAAACCGTGCAGTGCAGATCGTCGCCTTCGCGGACGAAGACGTCGTGGGGCTGTTCGTGGACCTCGACGTAGAGGTCGCCGGCCGGGCCGCCGCCGGGCCCGACCTCACCCTGCGCGGCGAGCCGCACGCGCATGCCGTCGCCGACACCCGCGGGGATCTTGACGCTGATCTCGCGGCGGCCCGGCCGGCGACCTCTACGTCGAGGTCCACGAACAGCCCCACGACGTCTTCGTCCGCGAAGGCGACGATCTGCACTGCACGGTTTCGGTGCCGATGGTCGACGCGGCGCTGGGCGCCACCGTCACCGTCGACGCCATCTTGGACGGCGTCAGCGAAATCACCATCCCGCCCGGCACCCAACCGGCGTCGGTCATCACCCTGCGCGGCGAGCCGCACGCGCATGCCGTCGCCGACACCCGCGGGGATCTTGACGCTGATCTCGCGGCGGGC
>NZ_LZKV01000132.1:0-537 GCF_001672995.1 Mycobacterium sp. 1482292.6
AGGCGCGCGACCTGAGCAGTAGCGACCGCACCAACCGGGCACCGCTCGATCCGAGACTGTGGCGGGCCTCGGCGGCGTTGCGCCGTTACCTGGTGGCCGTGGTGGGCTGCGGTGTGCTGATCTCCGGCTGCGCGATCGGCTCGGCGATCGTGCTGGCGGGCATCGTCGCGCGCGTCGTCGGCGACACCTCCGCCCGGAGCCTGCATGGGTGGCTCGGCCCGCTGTCAATCCTGTTGGCGCTGTGGATGATCCGTGCGGTGACGCACTGGCTGCAGGCCCGCCTGGGGCAACGCGGAGCCAGCGCTGTCATCGCCGACCTGTCCGGTCAGGTGCTCACCGCAGTCACCGACCGGCAACCCCGTGACCTCGCGGCGCAACGCGACGCCGCCGCCGTCGTGGTCACCCGCGGCCTCGACGGTCTGCGCCCCTACTTCACCGGTTACCTGCCGACATTGCTGCTCGCCGCCGAGGCCCGCCACAGTCTCGGATCGAGCGGTGCCCGGTTGGTGCGGTCGCTACTGCTCAGGTCGCGCGCCT